>NZ_JBEXWC010000011.1:0-257688 GCF_040629635.1 Streptomyces sp. NPDC005898
CCCTTCGGGGGGGGGGGGGGGGGCCTGGCGCCGGGGGGGGCCCCCGCCCCCCGCGGCGGGGGCCCCCCCGCCGTGGGGACCGCCCGTTTCCGGGCGCGCGGTCAGACCTTTTCGGCCTTGCGCGGAAGGAACTGCACCAGGATCGCGACCAGGACGCAGACACCGGCCTGGGCGTACAGGCTGAGTCCGAACCCGTCGGTGTAACCCTGCGCCGAGGGGTGCTCGCCCACCTGGTTGAAGAAGATGACGCCGATCACCGCGATGCCCAGGGCGTTGCCCATCTCCTGCCCGGTGGAGAACACCCCGGAGGCCGCCGCCGCGTGCCCGGGCGCCACGCCTTCGAGGACCAGGGAGGTGAGCGGGGCGACCACGAGGCCCATGCCGAAGCCGCAGACCACCATGGCCGGCACGCACCAGCCGACCGAGCCCGTGGTGCCGAGGTGGGAGGCCGTCTGCGCGAAGGCGATGTCACCCGCGGCCACGACCAGCGCGCCCAGCGCGAGCGCCTGCCGCCCCAGCTTGGCGGCGAACTTGGGCGCCATCGCCGAGGCGACGAAGAACCCGAGGCCCAGCGGCACGAAGAGCAGGCCCGACTCCAGCGCCGAGGTGCCGCGCCCCTGCTGGAGGTAGAGCGCGAGGACCAGGAAGAAGGACGCCATCACCGAGAAGTACACGAGGATGGTGACGGACCCGACGGTGAACGCGCGGTCCCGGAACAGGGACGGGTTGACCAGCGGCGACTTGGCGCCCGCCGCGAGCCTGCGCTGGCTGACCCAGAACGCGGCGAGCAGCGGTACGGCCGCCGCCATGCACAGCCACGTCCAGGCCGGCCAGCCCTCCTCGCGGCCGATGACCAGCGGCAGCACGACCGCGGTGAGTCCGGCCGTGACCAGCAGGACACCGACCAGGTCGATCCCGGTGCGGCCCTCGGACTTCGACTCCGGCACCAGCTTCGGGGTGAGGACGAGGACGAGGACGCCGATCGGCACGTTGATCAGGAAGATGGTCCGCCAGTCCCAGCCGAACACGTCGGCCTTGATCAGCAGACCGCCGATCAGCTGCCCGAAGACGGCCGCCGCGCCGAGCGCGACGCCGTACGCGTTGAACGCCACGGCCCGGTGCTTGCCCGCGTAGGTGGTCGTCAGGATGCCGAGGACCTGGGGGATGACCAGGGCGGCGGCGGCGCCTTGAACGCCGCGGGCGACGATCAGCTCCGCCATGTTCTGGGCGATGCCGCAGGCGAACGAGGCGAGGGTGAAGACCGCCACGCCGACCGAGTAGACCCGGCGCCTTCCGTAGATGTCGCCCAGCCGGCCGCCGGTGATCAGCAGCGCGGACAGGCCGATGGTGAACGTGACGGCGATGAGCTGGATGTCCGCCGCCGTGGCGTGCATGTTCGCCTGGAGCGAGGGGATCGCCACGTTGACGATGAAGAAGTCGAGGTTCGTGACGAAGAGGCCGGCCAGGACGACCAGGAGCGCCCCATAGGAGGGCTTGGCCGCCGTGGCCTCGCCCGGCGGTGCTGCCTCTGGCACGAGGAGTGGGGCCTGTACGCCCGTGAGTTCCGCTTCGGTGGTCATGACCGACCTTCCTGACTAGGGCTCAGCGCGCCGAGGCGGCGACGAGCCGCTGGAGCCGCTGGGCGAAATGCGTGGTGACGGCCTCTGCGTGGCTGTCGATGTAGAAGTGGCCGCCCGGGTACTCGCTGTGGCCCAGGTAGCGCGGGCTGCGCTCGGCCCAGTGCGTCATGGCGTCCGGGCGCTCCATCAGCGGGTCGGACGCGCCGCCGTAGGAGACCAGCGGGCAGCTGGTGCCCGCGCCGTCGTCGACGTACTGGGCGGCGACCCGCAGGTCGGCGCGGAGCGCGGGCACGACGAGGGCGAGCATCTCCGGGTTGTCGTAGACCGCGGCGGGGAACGACCCCAACTTCTTGATCCACTCCACGAGTTCGGGGTCCGGCATCCGGCTCTGCTCCTCCGTCGGCTGGAAGAAGCCCTCGGGCGACCAGCCGGACATGCCGACCAGCAGCGGCGAGGGGCCGCTCTCGGCCTCCATGCGGATGGTGAGCCGGAACGCCAGCTGCGCGCCCAGGCAGTGCCCGAAGAACGCGAAGGGCCGCTCGTCCAGGTCGTCGAGGACGGCCTCGTGGAGCGCGTCGAGCAGCGGCTCCCACTCCTCGTAACTCATCTCCTCGCGGCGGTTGTGGCGCCCGGGCAGGGTCACCGCCTGCGGGGCGATGTCCGCGGGCAGCAGCCGCTCCCAGTCGCGGTAGATGATGGCGCCGCTGCCCGCGTGCGGCAGCATGAACAGCCGTACGGAGGCGTCCTGCGACGGCTCGGCGGGGTGGAACCACTCGCCCGCGGCGGACATCTCCTGGCCCAGGGCGGTGGCGGTGGCGGTGGCACTGGTCACGACTGTGTTCTCCCAACGTTCGTGGTCTCCCCGATGGCGCGTACCGCGGGCAGCAGCACCTCGGCGATCTCCTTCAACTGCGGCTCCGGGTCGAGCGAGCCGACCCGGATGACCAGGTGGCGGGCGCCGGCGCGCACATAGGCGCCGAGCCACTCGGCGCAGCTCTCGGCGCTTCCCCAGCCATAGGCCTGGATGGCCGACATCTGCTCCAGGGAGCGCCCGTAGTAGTGCTCGATGTAGTGCTCCAGCTCGGCCTTGGCCGCCGCCTCGTCGCGGTTGACGGTGACCGTCGCGTACAGCGCGGGCGTCACCGCGTCCGGGGCGCGGCCCGCCGCCTCGGCGAGTTCGGCGATCCGGGCGCGGGCCCTGCCGTACGCCTCGGCGTCGGGCAGGAACGGCAGCCAGCCGTCGTACTTCTCGGCGACCCGGGCGAGCACCTTCGGGGTGTCGCTGCCGGCCAGCCACAGCGGCGGGCCGCCGGGCGAGGCCGGCTTGGGCAGCCGCTCCAGGCGTTCGGCCTGCCAGAACCTGCCGTCGAAGTCGCAGGGGTTGCCCTCCTCGCCGGAGCGCCAGGCGGTGCGCCACAGCGCGGTGATCTCGTCCAGCCGCCCCACCCGCCCGGCGAAGGACGCCCCGACCGAGGCGAACTCCTCCTCGGTCTCGGGCATCGGGAAACCGGAGCCGAGCCCGAGCACCAGCCGGTCGGCGGCCACGTGGTCCAGGCTCGCGATCATGTTGGCGCCGATGAGCGGGTGGCGCAGGGCGGGGGTGAGCGCGGCCGTGCCGACCGTGATGCGCTTGGTGGCGGCGGCGGCTGCGGAGAGCACCACCAGCGGGTCCAGGCGCGGCCGGGCGGTCAGCGAGTCGCCCGCCCACAGCGAGTCAAAGCCGAGCGCCTCGGCCTGCCGGGCGAAGTCGAGCAGCGGGGCGGCGGCGTAGGTGCCGTTGATGGCCTGCTCCCGGGTGGGCAGCAGGATGCCGATGCGCAGGGGCCCGGCTGATGACTGCATGGGGTACTCCGTTTCGTGGGGGTCCGCTGGTGCGTCTGGTCCGTGCGTCTGGTCCGTGCGTCCGGTGGGTGCGTCCGGAGGTGTACGTCTTCGGCGTGCGGCCCGTGCGTCAGGCGTGCTGGCGCTGTGGCGGCAGCGACGCCTGCTGCGCCGAGGCGCGGCGCTGGACGGGCAGGCTCAGGCGTTCGGTCGTCGGCGGCGCCTCGGCACTCAGCCGCTCCCGCACGGCGCGTCGCAGGATCTTGCCCGAGGGGTTGCGCGGCAGGTCGTCGGCGAAGTGGAAGGCGCTCGGGATCTTGTAGTCGGCGAGGTGTGCGCGCAGCGCGACGAGCAGTTCGCGGGGTTTGACGGTGGCGCCGGGCCGCAGGACGACGACGGCGTGCACCGCCTCGCCCCAGTGCGGGTCGGGCAGTCCGACGACGGCGGCGTCGGAGACGGCCGGGTGGGCGGCGAGCGCCTTCTCGACCTCGGCGGGGTAGATGTTCTGCCCGGCCACGATGATCGTGTCGTTCATGCGGTCGCGCAGGTACACATAGCCGTCCTCGTCGAGGTAGCCGGCGTCGCCCATGTGCAGCCACTCCCCCACGATCGTGCGCTCGGTGGCCTCGGGGAGGTTCCAGTAGCCGAGCATGCGGGAGGGGGTGCGGATGCATATCTGGCCGGTCTCGCCGGGCGGCAGGCTCTCGCCGTCGGGGCCGATGACCTTCACCTCGTTGCCGGGGCAGGGTCTGCCGACCGACTTCAGGAGCCGGGTGCCGGGGCGGTGCGCCTCGGGGGGCAGGCAGACCGCGACGCTGCCGGTCTCGGTGCTGGCGTATATCTGCGCGAACTCGCAGCCGAACACCGCCAGGCAGCGTTCGAGCAGCGGCTCGGACATCGGCGCCGCCCCGTAGGCGATCTTGCGCATCGAGGCGAACGCGGCCGGGCCCGCGCCGCGTTCGGCCATCATCATCTGGAGCATGGCGGGCGCCGCGAAGGTGATGGTGACCCCGTGCTCCCGGATGAGCCGCACCGCTTCCTGGGGGATGAACTGCGGCATGATCACGCTGGTGGCACCGGCGTTGAAGGTGTGCATGAACCAGCCGATGCCGGCGATGCCGAAGCCCGGCAGGGAGATCAGGCTGACGTCGTCCGGCAGCCAGTCGAGCCAGTTCGCGTCGTGCTCGCGCATCGCGGCGGGCAGGGTGAAGAAGCTGCGGTGGGCGAGGACCGCGCCCTTGGGCAGGCCGGTGGTGCCGCTGGTGTAGATCTGCACCACCGCGTCGTCGGGTCCGGTGCCCGGCTCCAGGTCGGTGGTGGGGTGGTTGGCGTACCAGGCGGGCAGCCCGGTGCCGCGCGCCGGCTCGCCCTCGCTGTCGGTGCCGTCGACGCGCACGATCGTGCGCAGCCCCGGCAGTTGCGGCTTGACGCGGTCGGCGGTCTCCCAGAACTCGTCGTCGACGAAGAGGAGCACGGCGCCCGAGTCGCGCAGGATGTGGTCCACCTCGCCCTGCGTGAGGCGCCAGTTGACCGGGACGAGGACGGCGCCGGCCTTCGCGCAGGCGAGGATCGTGAGGTAGTAGTTCTCCGACTCGCGGCCCAGGTAGGCGATCCGGTCGCCCGGTCCGATGCCCGCGTCGCGCAGGGCGTGGGCCGCGCGGTTGCTGTCCCGGTGCAGCTTCCCGTACGTGGTGGTGCGGCCTTCGCAGATGATCGCCGCGTGCTCGGCCCGGCTCCCGGCGTGGGCCCGTGAGGTACGGGTCAGCGTCCAGTTGGTTGCGGTGTGGTTTTCCACAGTGGTCTCCCCGCTGCATGGGACATCGGTGGGTGTCATGAGGAATGGATGCCGTGATGGGGGGTGGCTGGCGGACGGTCCCGGTCAGGGGTGCTGCTGGGTGGCCGGGGCCAGGCGTCCGTCGAGGAACTCGGTGAGCCTGCGGACCGTCGGGTGGTCGAAGGTGAGCGAGGCGGGCAGCGGCAGCCGGAACTGGGTCTCCAGGCCGCTCTTGACGGTCTGGGCCATCAGCGAGTCCAGGCCGAGCGAGACGAACTCCGCGTTCGGGTCGAGGTCGTCGTCCGCGTCCATGTGCAGCGCGGCGGTGACCTTCTCGCGCACGGCCGCGCCGATCAGGGCCTCGCGTTCGGGCTTCGGCAGGGCGGCGAGCGCGCTCAGGTCGATCCCCGTGCCGTCCGCGCCGCCCTGCTCCTGCCGGGCGAGCCGGTCGTAGAACGCGTCGTCCACGCCGCCGCCCCCGACATAGCGCGCCCAGTCGAACTCGCCGACCACGCGGCGGCTGCCGGGCCGCTGCCAGAGCCGGGCGAGGGTGTCCAGCGCCCGGGTCGGCGAGAAGAAGTGGACGCCGCTGCGGTCGATCTCCTGGGCGAGCTGCTCGTCCAGCCGGGCCGACATGCCGACCCTGGCCCAGGCGCCCCAGTTGACGGAGAGGCCGGGCAGGCCCCGCAGGCCGCGCCACTCGGCGAGGGCGTCGAGCCCGGCGCTGGCGGCGGCGTAGTGGCCCTGGGTGGCGCCGCCGAGGACGGAGGCGATCGAGGAGTACGCCACGAAGAAGTCCAGCTCCGGGAAGAACTCCTCGGCGGCCTCGTGCAACAGCCAGCCGCCGTACGCCTTCGGGGCGAGCTGGGCGTCGATGGACTCCCAGGTCAGCTCGGCGATGAGCTTCTTGTCGAAGGAGCCGGCCGCGTGCACCACGCCGCCGACCGGATGCGCTCCCGTCGCGAGCCGCGCGGCCAGTTCCCGCACGTCGTCGGCGCTGCTCACATCGGCGCGCACGATGTCGACCCGCGCCCGCTCGGACAGTTCGGCGAGCACCGGCGCCGCCTCTTCGGTGGCCTGCCCGCCCCGGCTGACCAGCGTCAGGTGCCGGGCGCCGAGCGCGACCAGCTTGCGGGCGGTGACCAGGCCGAGGCCGCCGAGGCCGCCGGTGACGAGATAGGTGCGGTCGGGGCGGACGCGGGCCGCGGCGGGCTCGTTCTCCGGGCCGCCGGGCACCTCCACCCACACCTCGTGGGTGCCGGCGGCCGCGGTGCGCAGCGCCTCGCCGATCTCCTCCAGGCGGAAGGCCGTGGCCCCGCCCCGGCTCACGCCGCGGGCCGCGCCGGGGGCCAGGGCCACCTCGGTGGCGGGGACGGTGAGGGTGGCGCGCAGGGCGCCGTCATGACGTACGTAGACCTCGTCGCCGGCGGTGAACGCCGCCTCGGCGCCTGCGGCGACGACCGTCCCCGCGGCCAGTGAGCCGAGGACGGGACCGGAGCCGTCCACCTGCTCGCCGTCCAGCGCCGTGCGGGCGTCGGCGGCGGTCAGGGCGACCGAGGCGACCCGCACCTGGACCTCGCCGGCGGCGGGGGCGCGGTCCTCGACGGGGGCGAGGGTCAGGTCGGAGAGGTCACCGGAGCCGGGGGTGCGCAGGGCGAAGCCGCCGGGCCAGGTGCGGGTGGTGTCGCCCGGCAGCAGCCTGCGCACGTGGCGGTGGCCGGCGCGCAGGGCGACCTGGTACTCGCCGGGGGCCTCGGCGCGGCACTCGTCGAGCAGCGCCGACAGGCCGGTGCCGGGCTCGATGTCGACCAGCGTCGCGCGGTACTGCGGGGACTCGGTGAGCAGCACCCGGCCGAAGCCCCACAGGGTGGCGGCGGCCAGGTGCGCGCCGTCGCCCGGCCGGTCGCCGGGCAGCCGCTGGGCGCCCTCGGTGACCAGCCACAGCCGGGGCGGCCGCTGTTGCGCCGCCGCGTCCAGGACGGTCAGCAGGCCCAGCAGGTCGCGGTAGTTGTGCTCGCACTCGGCGCGCATCAGCTCGGCCGACATGGTGCCGGGCAGCCGCCGCCAGTTCCAGCAGACGTCCGTGACGGAGGTGTCCTCCAGGGCGCTCTTCAGCGCGGCGGTGTCCGGGACCCGCGTGACCCGGGGGCCGGCGCCGTCCGGAGCGCCGATGTCGTCGGGGCCGCCGAGGAGCAGGACGTGCCGGGGGGCGGTGCCCGCGGCCAGGGCGGGCAGGGCGCGGCGCACCCACTCCGGGCGGTGCAGGAACTGCCGCTTGCCCGCGGCGCCTTCGGGGCGGGCGAGGGTGACGCCGGTCAGCTCCAGGACGGGCCTGCCGTCCTCCACGACGAGGATGTCGGCCAGGCGCCGGTCCTGCTCGGTGGTGACGCGGGCGACGACGTCCAGGCGCTCGCCGCGGGGCTTCTTGAAGTGCCGTACGGAAGCGATCTCGCGGGGCAGGAACACCGGGCCCTCGGGGTCGAGGGCGACGGCGGCCTGCACGGCGGCCTCGACCAGCTCGGCGGGCATCTGCTCGACGGCGGTGGTGCCGCGGCAGGTCAGCCGCGCGGAGTGGCCGCCTCCCTCGTGGCGGGCCGCGCTCACCAGGGCGCGGGTGCGCGAGCCGTGCGGGCGGCCCACCGAGGCGAGGTCGGTGTAGAGGTCCTCGGCGTCGCTCTCCAGGACGGCGGGGCCGAGGAGGAGACCGGCGAGCCGCGGCTCGTCCTGGTCGTCGTCCTGAGCGGCGCCGAGCACGGCGGTGGCGTGCACCAGTTCGGTGCTGTCCTCGCCCCCGGCGGGGTCGGTGACGGTCAGGACCGTCACGTCGGCGCCGCCGTCGGGGCGCGGCCGCAGCCGGGTGGTCAGGGTCAGGGGCGTCTCGGCCTTCAGGGTGAGCGGGGTGGGCAGCCGCAGTTCCCGCAGGGCGGCGCGGGTGTGGCCGTGGACGGCGTCCTGGAGCGCGAGCAGCAGGTCGACGTAGGCGCCGGCGGGCAGGGTCGTGCGGTCGCCGTCGGCGAAGTCGGCGAGCGCGCCCAGCTCCTCCACGGTGAACTCGGCGGTGAATTCCCGCAGCGAGCCGTCGCGCGGGGACTCGGTGCCGAGCAGCGGGTGGTGGGCCGCGGCGCCCTGCGTGCCGCTCCGGCGCGGGGTGACCTGGGGCAGCCAGTAGCGCTTGCGCTGGAAGGCGTAGGTGGGCAGGCCGATCTTCGCGGGGACGGCGCGCCCTTCGTGGTAGCCGTCCCAGGAGACGGGCAGGCCCGCGGTGTAGTACTCGGCGAGGGCCCGCAGTGTGGTGTCGCCGCCGCGGTCACGCCGGCGCAGGCTGGCCAGCCACAGGTGGTCGGCGACGGGCAGGGAGCGCTGGGCGAGGGCGGTCAGCGCGGTGGAGGGGCCGATCTCGACGAGGGCGTGCCGGCCGCGCCGGGCCACCGCGCGGATGCCGGCCAGGAACTGCACGGGCTCCCCGATGTGGCGCACCCAGTACTCGGGGGTGCCGATCTCGGCGAACCGGGCGAGCTTGCCGGTGACGTTGGAGATGAGACTGATGGCCGGCTCGTGGAAGGCGATGGTCTCCAGGGCGGCGCGGAAGTCGTCGTAGACCTCGGCCATGAGCGGCGAGTGGAAGGCGTGCGAGACCGCCAGCCGGTCGACGCGCACCCCTTGTGCGGCCAGCTGCCCGGTGACCTCGGCGAGCGCCTCGGAGCCGCCCGAGATCACGCACTGGTCGGGGGCGTTGGCGGCGGCGAGCGCCAGGTCGGGGTGGGGTGCGAGGAGCGGCAGCACGTCCTCGGCGGGGGCGGCGACGGCCGCCATGCCGCCCTCGGCGCGCACGGCCTGCATGAGCCGGGCGCGGGCGGCGACGAGTGTGACGGCGTCGGGGAGGCTGAACAGGCCCGCCACCGCGGCGGCCGCGGCCTCGCCGATGCTGTGCCCGATCAGCACGTTCGGGCGCACGCCCCAGGACATCCACAGCTGGGCGAGCGCGTACTCCAGGGTGAACAGGGCGGGCTGGGTGAACTCGGTGCGGTCGATGGCCTCGGGGTCCTCGGCGCCGCCGACGACGAGGTCCCGCACCGAGCGGTCCAGGTGGGCGGAGAAGAGCCGGTCGCAGGTGTCGACGTGGTCGCGGAAGACGGGGAAGCGCTCGTAGAGGGCGGCGCCCATGCCCGCGTACTGCGAGCCCTGTCCGCTGAACATGAACGCGACCTTGCGGATGCCGGCCGGGCCCTGGTGGTCGCGCTCGGCGGCCTTGTCCAGGAGCTTGGTGAGCGCGGCGCGGTCGGTGACCGGGCCCGCGAGGCGGTAGGGGTGGTGGGTGCGCGCGACGTTGCCGGTGTAGCAGAGCGCATCGACTGCAACGGCGGGGTCGGCGGCGAGCAGCCCGCGGTAGTTCTCCACCTGTTCGCGCAGGGCGGCGGCGGTCTTGGCGGAGAGGGTGAACATGGGCGTGGCGGGGGCCTCGGCGGGCTCCTCGTCCGGTGCGGTCACGGCGGGCGACTGCTCCAGGACGACCGCGCCGATCGTCCCCGCGAAGCCGAAGCTGTTGACGACCGCGCGCCGCACCGGCGCCTTCCACGGCTCGCACGCGGTGGGCACCCGCACCGGGTACAGGTCCCAGGGGATGCGGCCGGAGGGCGTGTCGAGGTTGAGGTGCGGGTAGATCGTGGCGGATCTGAGCTGGAGCACCGACTTGATGACGCCGACGATGCCCGAGGCGGGCTCCATGTGGCCGAGGTTGGTCTTCACGGAGCCGACGAGCAGCGGGTCGCTCTTGGTGTGCGAGTCGGCGAAGGTGTCGCCGATGGCGCCGAACTCGATGGGGTCGCCCAGCGGGGTGCCGGTGCCGTGCGCCTCCACGTACTGGATGTCCTTCGGGGCGAGCGCGGCGGCGGCGAGCGCGGAGCGGATCACCTTCTCCTGCGCGGGGCCGTTGGGCACGGTCAGGCCGGCGCTGTCGCCGTCCTGGCCGACGGCGGTGCCCTTGACCAGGGCGAGGACGGTGTCGCCGTCGCGGGTGGCGTCGGACAGGCGCTTGAGCACGAGGATGCCGCAGCCCTCGGCGCGGGCGTACCCGTCGGCCGACTCGTCGAAGGTCTTGCACTGCCCGTCGGGGGAGAGCATCTGCGCGTTGGAGAACATCACGGGGATGCGGGGGTGGTGCAGGGCGTTGACGCCGCCGCACAGTGCGATGTCGGTCTCGCCGGCGCGCAGCCCCTGGACGGCGACGTGCAGGGCGGCCAGGGACGAGGAGCAGGCGGTGTCGATGCTCATGCTCGGGCCGCGCCAGCCGAGGAAGTACGACAGGCGTCCCGAGAGCGGGAACATGGTGATGCCGGAGGCCAGCAGGCCGTCCAGTTCCTCGTAGGGCAGGGAGTCCAGTTCGAGGGCGTAGTCGATGGAGCTGGCGCCGATGTAGACGCCGCCGTTGCCGCGGCGCAGCGGGGCCGGGTCGATGTTGGCGTGCTCCAGGGCCTGCCAGGCGGTCTCCAGCAGCATGCGCTGCTGGGGGTCCATGTACTGCGCCTCCTTCGGGGAGATGTTGAAGAAGGCGGCGTCGAAACGGTCGATGCGGTCGAGGAATCCACCGGACGTCGTGTGAATCTTTCCCTTATCGTCCGGGCTCTGCGGGGTGAATGCCTCGACGTCCCACCGGTCGCCCGGAATGGGGCCGATGCCCGAGCGCCCCTCGCGCAGGAAGGCATCGAATTCGTCGAGCGAATTACTGCCGCCGGGGAATCGCAGGCCGACGCCGACGATCGCGATCGGTTCGGGCGCCCGGTCGGACACCTGATGGTTCTTGGATTCCTCGTGCGGCATTGATCGTCTCCTTCTGTCCAGGGCCCTGGTGGATCAGTTGGTGCTGGGTATCGCGCCGGCCATCGCATGGGTCGGGTCGCACACGGCGTCGACGAGGTAGTCGAGGAGCCGGCCGACCGTGGGCTCGTTGAAGAGCACGTTCGCGTTGATGGAGAGGTCGAGGATCCCTTCCAGGGTCCGCCTCATCTCGGTCAGCTTCAGCGAGGTGAGGCCGAGGTCGAAGTAGCTGATGTCGAGGGGCAGGTCCTCGGTCTCGTCCATGAGCAGAGTTGCCCTGAACTGGCCGACGAGCAGCCGCTCCAATTCCTCGGTCAGTTCTGGCCGGGGGAGTTCCCTGAATTGCTCAAGTGTCATGTGTTCGGGAGACATGGAGCCATGAAAGCAATGAAGGCTGACGCCTCACTGACGTCGCGCGCGTACCACCCGGACCCCGCACTCAGTCCCTCTTTCCGGTTCTGCTCGCGGGGTTGGCTCAATCGGTGCGCATAGCAGCGATCAGTACGGCGTCAGCGCCGGGTCAGATCGGGCTGCCACGATCGAGATGCTTCGAAACAAGAGCTGATCAGATCGGATTCCACTCGGAGAACCCCCACCCCGAAAGGCTGATAATGCTGCGCGGCGCCATACAGGAGAAAAGTGCTCCGGCACACTCCGCACTCAAGAGCTATGACCTCTACATCGCGGGCAAGGACGTCGCGGGTGACGGGTGGGTCTACACCGTCAGCGGGCGCTCCCTGCTCGAAGACGTCTTCACCAGCGTGAGCCTCAAACGCACGCTGGAACAGGACCCCGAATCCGAGGCGGCCAACCACCCGTACGTGGTGGGCCGTTGCGCGATCGCCGACGACTCCGCCATCGACCTGGCCACGCAGGCCGCGGCCGCGGCGGCGCCGGACTGGGCGGCCGTCCCGCAGGAGCGGCGGATGCGCCTCGGCACCCGGTTCCGCGAGGAACTCATCAAACACCAGGACGAGTTCCTGGACATGCTGGTCGCGGAGTCGCACCCGGTGAAGCTGGCCCGCTGGGAGCTGAGCTGCCTGCTGCAGATCTACGCCCCCGGCAGCCTTCGCTGGTACGCGAAGCAGATGCGCGTCGAGAAGGAGTACGGCGGGCGCAAGCTGATCCTGCAGCGCCAGCCCGACGGCGTGGTGGCCTTCAACCCGCCGCAGAACGCCCCGCTGCCCAGCGCCGCGCTCTCCGTCCTCGCCCTGATGGCCGGCAACGCCGTCGTGGTGCGGGCGCCGCGCAGCATCGCGCTGTCCACCATGTGGCTGCTGCGGGACATCGTCGCGCCGATCCTGGAGGAGTTCGACGCGCCTCCCGGTGTCCTGAACGCGGTGTGCAGCAACCCGAAGCAGACCATGGACCGGTGGGTCACCGACCCGCTGATCAACGACATCTTCTACATCGGCGGCAGCCAGGAGGGCCTGCGCTTCGAGCAGGCCTGCGTGGCCAACGGCAAGAAGCCGATCCTGGAGCTGGCCGGCAACGACGGCATCGTGGTCTGGAAGGACGCCGACGTGAAGTGGGCGGCCGAGGCCATCACCGAGTCGTTCTTCGGCTCCGGCCAGATCTGCATGGTGCCCAACTACATCCTGGTGCACCCCGCGGTCGCCGATGCCCTCATCGCCGAGGTGAAGGAGCAGGTCAAGACGGTCAAGCCGGGCTTCCCCGAGGACGAGGACGTCCTGCTCTCCCCGGTGCGCCGCAGCGAGCGCTTCTTCCGGCTGCTGCGCCAGGCCCTGGACAACGGCGCCGAGCTGGTCACCGGCGGCAACCGCACGGAACTGGACGGCACCCCCTCGGAGACCGGCGTCTTCCTCCAGCCCACCGTCGTGCGCGTGGACGGCCTGGACCGCGCCCGCACCTACGACGTGGTGCGCGAGGAGACGTTCTTCCCGCTCATCCCGGTCATCGTGCCGGAGGCGGACAACGACGACGCCCTCCTGGAGGACTTCCTCCGGTTCGTCAACTCCAACGAGTACGGGCTGCGCAACTCCCTGTGGTCGCGCTCCGACCACGTCATCGACACCTTCGTGCGCCGCGTCGTCAACGGCGGCCTGCTGAAGGTCAACGACTCCCACATCGGCTTCCTGCCGTACCTGCCGAGCCACGGCGGCACCGGCCGCACCGGCGGCGCCTTCGGCGAGGCCAACTACCCCATGCTCAAGACCTCGCACGTGCAGGGCGTCAGCATCGCGCGCGACGTCAGCCCCTACCAGGCGGTCTTCGGCGCCTTCGACGACTGAAACCCATCCCCTCTCCTTCGGAGGTTGTCACGTGCGTACCCTCGATGCCGCTCGGGCCGTCTGCGAGCGCTACCACCCCGGCCTGCTCAAGGAACTGGAGCAACTCCCCTACGCCGAACGGGAGAAGCCCGGCAGTCCGATCATCGATCTCTTCCGCATCCACGGCGGGGTCGGCCTGCTGATACCGGAGAAGTTCGGCGGCCACGGCGCCGGCCCGCTGGACGCGCTGCACACCCAGCTCGCGCTCGGCGCCCTGTCGCCCTCGCTCGTCGCGGCGGTGTCCATGCACCACTTCACCGTCGCCATGCTCTACTCGCTGGCCGTCGAGAAGGGCCGGCTCACCGACGCGCAGACCGATCTGCTGCGCCGGGTCGTCCCCGACCAGCAGGTGATGGCCTCCGGCTGGGCCGAGGGCCGCACCGAGCAGAACATCCTCACCCCCGCGGTCACCGCCCGTCCGGTCGAGGGCGGCTACCTGCTCTCGGGCTCCAAGAAGCCGTGCAGCCTCTCCGGTTCGATGAGCCTGCTCACCGCGAGCATCGCCATCCACGGCCTGGAGGGCGACCCGGAACTGGCGCTGGCCCTGGTGCCCGCCGACGCGCCCGGCCTGTCCGTGCACCCCTTCTGGGGCAACGACCTGCTCGCCGCCGCGGAGAGCGACGAGGTGCGCCTGGAGGACGTCTTCGTACCGAAGGACATGGTCGTGCGCGCCGGGGCCGAGGACCCGGGCCGCCTGGACGACCTCCAGACGGCCGGCTTCGTCTGGTTCGAGATGCTCATCACCGCCGGGTACCTGGGCAGCGCCGCCGCCCTGGTCGAGCAGGTCCAGGAGCGCGAGCGCGGCAGCATCCAGGAGCGGGCCGCCCTCGCGGTCGAACTGGAGGCCGCCCTCTCGCTGCTCGAGGGCGTGGCCCGCGCGATCGGCCCCGAGCCGGGCGACGAGGCGTCGGTGGCCCGGGTGCTCGTCGCCCGCTACGCCGTGCAGAACGCGCTGCCCCGCATCACCTCGCACTCCCTGGAACTCCTCGGCGGCCTGGACTTCATCCGCTCCTCCGAGCACGCCCTCGCGGCCGCCGCGTCCGCCGCGATCGCCTTCCACCCGCCCGGCCGGGGCGCCGCCGCCGAGCCGCTCCTGCGCTACTTCGACGGGGGCCCGCTGGTCCTCGCCTGACGCAGCCCTTGACCGCACCGCTTCTTTGGAGTGAGAAACCTGTGACCGTAATCCAGGAAAACCCGGCTGCCGCGGCAGGCGCGGTCTCCGCGGCCGACACCGAGGCGGAGGTCCTCGGCCTGTACCGCGCCCACCTGAGCAAGGGCCGCGCCACCCTCGCCGAGCTGTTCGGCAGCCACATGGAGGTGGCCTCCGAGGGCGCCTGGCTCACCACGAGCGACGGCGAGCGCTTCCTCAACGCGGGCGGCTACGGCGTCTTCATCATGGGCGCCCGCCACCCCATCGTGATGGAGGAGGTGGAGCGCCAGCTCCGTACGCACCCCACCGCCACCCGCATCCTCCTCGAACCGACGGTGGCCCGCGCCGCCGAGGCCCTGGTCTCCGTCATGCCCGAGGGACTGGACCGCGTGCACTTCGGCCTCTCGGGCGCCGAGGCCGTCGAGACCGGCCTGAAGCTGGCCCGCGCCGGCGGCTTCAAGCGGACCGTCTCCATGCGGGGCGGCTACCACGGCAAGACGCTCGGTGCCCTCTCCGCCACCGCGAAGGAGGTCTACCAGGCGCCGTTCCGGCCGCTGATCCCCGACTTCCACCACCTGCCGTTCGGCGACACCGACGCCCTGGCGGCGGACCTCGCCGCCCACCCCGGTCAGACCTGCGTCATCCTGGAGCCCGTCCAGGGCGAGGGCGGCGTCATCATCCCGCCCAAGGGCTACCTCAAGCGCGTCGAGGAACTCGTGCGCGAGCACGGCGGCTTCCTGATCCTGGACGAGATCCAGTCCGGCTTCGGCCGCCTCGGCGAGTGGTGGGGAGCGGACTTCGAGGACGTGCGCCCCGACGTCCTGCTCGCCGGCAAGGCGCTCGGCGGCGGTGTGCTCCCCGTCTCCGCGGCCGTCGCCACCCGCAAGGCGTTCCGCCCCTTCGACAAGGACCCCTACATCCACACCGCCACCTTCTCGGGGCAGCCCGTCCTGATGGCGGCGGTGCAGGGCGCGGTGCGGGCCATGAAGGAGGACCGCCTGGTCACCCGGGCCACCGACCTGGGCGCCGCGCTGCTGCCGCGGATCGCCGAGATCGCGTACCGCAACATCCCCGAACTCGTCGTCGACGTGCGCGGCCAGGGGCTGCTCATCGGCGTGGAGCTCGTCGAGGCGGGTCTCGCCGGCGAGCTGCTCATCGAACTCTTCAACCACGGGGTGGTCGCCAACCACTCCATGAACGGCAGCTCGGTGGTGCGGTTCACCCCGCCCGCCGTCCTCAGCGACACCGACGTGGAGTTCCTCCTCAACTCCTTCGACCTGGCCACCCGCGACCTTCTCAGCGGTGCGGCCACCATGCCGGAAGGCGGTAACTGATCGTGCGGCACGTAGAACTGGAAGCAGTGGTCCCCGCGGAGCAGGTCTCCACGGTCTTCGACTCCGTGATGCGCTGGGAGAAGTACCCGGACCTGGCGCCCCACGTCAACTCCACCACGGTGCACGCCACGCTGCCCGAGACGGCGTGCAGTTCCAGCTGGGAACTGCACTTCCGCAGCGGGCTGCTGCGCTGGACCGAGGACGACACCTTCCTGCCGGAGCAGGGCGAGATCCGCTTCGAGCAGTCGGACGGCGACTTCGACTCCTTCACCGGCACCTGGGCGCTGACGCAGTCCGGTGACGACGTCGCCGTGCGCTTCGACGCCGACTTCGACTTCGGCATCCCGAGCCTGGAGGGCATCCTCGACCCGATCGCCGAGCGGGTCATCAAGGAGACCGTCGCCTGGTCGCTCACCGGCCTGTTCCCCGGCACGCGGATCGCGGGCGGCATCGAACTGTCGCAGCCCGCCGCCGCCTGAGACCACAGCCAGGAGCTGACCATGGACCAGGCCAATCCCTTCGAGACGCCGAAGACGTACTCCCTGCACCGCGCCGAGTATCTGGTGGGCTTCGCGGTCTCCACCGGGCTGCTCATCGCGCACATCGGCGAGATCCGCTGGATACCGGCGGTCGCGCTCTTCCTCTACATCGACCTGATCGGCTACATCCCCGGCGCCATCGCCTTCAAGCGCAGCGGCGGGAAACCGATCTCCAAGGTGTACTACGTCCTCTACAACGTGATGCACAGCCTCATCACCCAGGCCGCGGTGGCCGCGCTGTGGTGCTGGCTGATCGGACCCGAGTGGGCGCTGCTCGTGCTGCCCTTCCACCTCTTCGGCGACCGGGGCCTGTTCGGCAACTTCATGAAGTCGTTCGCCCTGCCCTTCGAGCCGGTGCGCCAGAGCGGCTATCTGCGGCTCCTGGACGACCTGGGGATCGAGCACCCCAAGCCGGTCGGCCACGCGCAGGACCCGGAGCCGGTCGGGCACATCGTCAAGCTGCCGCAGCAGGCGGCCCGGGCCCGCGAGGAGGCACTGCGATGAGCACCCTCACCCCGCTGCGCCGCCCGGTGCGCCAGGACCCGGCGGAGCGCCGCCGGGCGCTGTACCACCTGGCGTCACCGGTGTCGGTGCTGACCGTCGGCCACGCCGGCCGGCTGCACGGCACCACGGCGAGCACGGTCACCCTCGTCTCCCGCGAGCCGCTGCTGATCGGGGTCGCGCTGCGGCCCGGCTCGTCGTTCGCGCGGCTCGCCGCCGCCGAGGGGCGCTTCGTGGTCAACGTCCTGGACGGCACGCAGGGCGACCTGGCGCGCTGGTTCGCGGACAGTTCGCGCCCCGACGGCAGCGCCCAGTTCGACGGCCTGCCCTGGACGCCCGACTCCTACGCCGGCGCGCCCCGGCTGTCCGGGGCGCTCGCCCACTACTCCTGCCGGGTGCACTCCTCGCACCGGGCGGGCGACGGCGAGGTGCTGCTCGGCTACGTCGTGCGCGCCGGCGCCGAGAGCGGCCCGCCGCTGTTCAGCTACGCGGGCGACCTCGTCGCAGGCGCCCTGCATCCCGCCCGCACCACGAAGGAGACATCGGCATCATGACCGGTTCTGTGGCCCCCGAGGCCGACTGGGACAAGGCCCCCGGCTTACTCGACGGCGCGAAGGAACTCACCCTCGGGCCCGACGACTGCGACCTCGCCTACTGGTTCACCTCCGTCGCCCAGGGCACCCTGCGCGACCGCGGCGAGACCGGGCACCACGCGAACGCGACGGTCCCCGACTTCCTGAAGGCGCCCGGCCCGCTGCGCGACGCGCTGGTCCTGGAGTTCGGCTTCCGCGGCCTGTCCGAGGAGATCGCGACCCGCCTCCTCGGGCACTACGTGGCGCTGGCCCCGGGCGTGCCCGAGATGGAGTTCTACGCCACCCAGCTCATCGACGAGGCCCGGCACGCCCGCGTCTTCCGCAACCACCTGGTGGAGCTGGGGCACCCCGCGGGCACCCTCCTCAAGGACATCGACGAGATGGCCGCGGACTACCGCAAGCGCGTCCTGGACCCGGTCGTCGACTTCACCCTCGACATCGTCCGCGACCAGGCCGACTTCGCCGGCGGCGTCGCCGTCTTCGCCATCGTCATCGAAGGGGTGCTCGCCCCGGCCGCCGAGCTGAGCGAGCGCAAGTGGACCCCGCTGTCCCCGGCCACCGGGGAGATCTCGCGCGGCACCGCCATCGACGAGATCCGCCATCTGACGGTGGCCAGCACCATCCTGCGCGACCACATCGTGGCCCACCCCGAGTACCGCCCGCGCCTGATGGAGATCCTGCGCGCCGGGGTCAAGCTGTGGGACGAGATCCCCGACCGGGAGTTCGTCATCCACCGCGAGGAGCTGTTCCAGAAGGGCATGGCCGACCACGCCGACAAGATCGGCGACTACGAGATCTGGCCCGGCGTGCGGATGCTCGACACCACCCCCGAACAGCGCTACGACATGGCCGAGCAGTGGACCGACGAGATGGCCGAGTCCCGCATGGCGTACATGGGGCTGCCCGTCGAGGTCCTCAGCAGTCCGGAGCCGGGCGCATGAGCGGCGCGGCCCGGCCCCTCGGCCGGTCGGCGGTGATCTGCGGCATCGGCTCGTACGTGCCGCCGAACAAGGTGACCAACGACGAGCTCTCGCAGCGCCTCGACACCTCCGACGCGTGGATACGCTCCCGCACCGGAATCGCCGAGCGCTACGTGGTCTCGCCCGGCACCGCCACCTCCGACCTGGCGGTGGAGGCCGGTCTGCGCGCGCTGAAGTCGGCGGACACCGAACAGGTGGACGCCGTCGTCCTGGCCACCACCACCCCCGACCAGCCGTGCCCGGCGACCGCGCCGACGGTGGCGGCGCGCCTCGGACTCGGGCAGGTGGCGGCGTTCGACGTGGCCGCCGTCTGCTCCGGGTTCCTCTACGGGCTCGCCACCGCCTCCGGGCTGATCGCCGCGGGGCTGGCCGAGCGGGTGCTGCTGGTGGCCGCCGACGCGTTCACCACCATCGTCAACCCCGAGGACCGCACCACCGCGGTGATCTTCGCGGACGGCGCGGGGGCCGTGGTCCTGCGGGCCGGGGACGCCGGTGAACCCGGCGCGGTCGGGCCGCTGGTCCTCGGCAGCGACGGTGAGCTGAGCCATCTCATCGAGGTGCCGGCCGGCGGCTCCCGGCAGCGCTCGGCGGGCACCGCGCCCGAGCCGGGCGACGAGTACTTCCGGATGCTCGGCCGCGACACCTACCGGCACGCGGTGGAGCGGATGACCGTCACCTCGCAGGAGGCGGCCGAGCGCGCCGGCTGGCGGCTGGCGGACGTCGACCGGTTCGCCGCCCACCAGGCGAACGCCCGCATCCTCGACTCCGTCGCGGAACGGCTCGGCCTCCCCGCCGAGCGGCAGCTCACCAACATCGAGCAGGTCGGCAACACCGGCGCCGCCTCGCTCCCCCTGCTCCTGTCCCAGTCCGCCGCCGACGGCCGGCTCACCGCCGGGCACCGAGTCCTGCTCACCGCGTTCGGCGGCGGACTCTCCTGGGGGGCCACGACGCTCGTCTGGCCCGAAGTGCAGTCCGTCTGACGCCCACCGGCGCCGGCGGCACCTCCTCAAGACCCGTACGCCGAACGGCGCGTACGCCTTTCGAAAGGGATCGTCATGATGCTGGAGCAGCTCAAGGAAATCCTGTCCAACAAGCTCAAGGTGTCCCCCGAGGCCATCACGCCGGAGGCCACCAGGGACGACATCGAGCTGGACTCGCTGGCCGTGGTGGAGCTGTCACTGCTGCTCAAGTCCGAACTGGACATAGACGTCAGCGACGACGACCTCCTGGAGGCCGAGACCGTGGCCGACATGGTGGAACTCATGGAGACGAGGAGCGCGAAGGTCTGATGGCCGGCATCGACATCGCCGTCACCGGGCTCGGCCTCGTCACCCCGGGCGGTATCGGGGTGGGGCCGAGCTGGGCGGCGGTCTGTGAGGGCCGGTCGGGCGCGGCGTTCGATCCCGTACTGGCGGACAATCCGGTACGGATCTCCTGCCGGGTGCCCGGCTTCGACCCCGAAGCGCTGTTGACGGCCCGCAGGGCCCACCGCCTGGACCGTTTCGTGCAGTTCGCGCTGGTCGCCGCGCGTGAGGCGATCGCTGACGCCGGGCTCGACCCGCTGACCTGGGACGGCGCCCGGGTCGGGGTGGTGCTCGGCTGCGCGGACGGCGGCCCCGGCACGGTCGAGGAACAGCACGCCGTCCTACGGGAGAAAGGCGCCGACCGCGTCTCGCCGCTGCTGCTGCCCATGCAGCTGCCGAACATGCTGGCCGGTCAGACGGCCATCGAGTTCGGGGCGACGGGACCCAACCTGGTGGTGGCCACGGCCTGCGCCTCCGGGGCGACGGCCATCGGCACGGCGCGGGACCTGCTCGCGCTCGGCCGCTGCGACGTCGTCCTCGCGGGCGGCAGCGAGGCCATGATCACGCCGTTGGTGATGGCCGGGTTCGCGCAGATGGGCGCCCTGTCCCGGCGCGAGGACGACCCCACCCACGCCTCGCGTCCCTTCGACGCGGAGCGGGACGGGTTCGTCGCGGGTGAGGGCTCCGGGATCCTCGTCATGGAACGCGTCGAGGACGCCCGGGCCCGCGGGGCGCACGTGCACGGCCGGATCATCGGCTACGGCGCCACCGCGGACGCCCACCACATGACGTCCCCGCATCCGGACGGCGCCGGGGTGGAGGCGGCGGTCCGCGCGGCCCTCGCCGACGCCGGCGCCGACCCGGACGAGGTCCAGCACGTGAACGCCCACGGCACTTCGACGCCGCTCAACGACGTCGCCGAGGCGAGGATGATCAAACGGACCCTCCAGGGGGATCCGCTGGTCACCTCGACCAAGGGCGTGACCGGGCATCTGCTGGGCGCGGCGGGCGCGGTGGAGGCCGCGTTCACGCTGCTGAGCATCGAGCACGAACTGGTGCCGCCCATCGCCAACCTGGTCATGCCGGACCGGGAGGTCGACATCAAGCTGGCGTACTCGGCGACCTCCATGCCCATCGATCTGGCGCTGAGCAATTCCTGCGGGTTCGGGGGGCAGAACACCGTCCTGGCCCTCGCCCCCGCGTGAGCACCGGAGCCGACCCGCTCCCAGCCCCGCCCCCTCCCCTGCCCCGGCAGGAGCCGCAGCCGCCCCTCGCCAGGGGGGCGGCTCGGCGCATCTCCCCCGCCCCGCACCGCGAGACCCCAGGAGAAGCCATGCACGATCCGCGCGAACTGATCGCCGCCGGACCCGAGGCGGTGCGGCGTCTGGCCCGCCGCCGGCACGACCTCGACCTGAGCGCGCTGGACGCGGCCCACCGCGGCCGGGCCGACGCCCAGGCCGAGGTGACCCGGCTGCGCACCGAGGCCAACCGCGCCACCCGCGAGCGCAGGTCCGGGCCGCCCTCGGAGGAGGAGAAGGAGGCGGCCCGCGCGCTGCGCGCCGACGTGCAGCGGGCCGAGGCGGCCGCCAAGGAGGCGGGCAAGCGCCTCGCGGACCTGGTCCTGACCATTCCCAACATCCCGCTGGACACCGTGCCGGACGGCGACTCCGAGAAGGAGGCCGTGGAGGTGCGCCGGGGCGGCCCGCCCGCGTGCGAGGCGTCCGACGCCCGCCACCACGCCGACATCGGCGAGCGGCTCGGCATCTTCGACGGCAAGGCCGCGGCGCGGCTCTCCGGGGCCCGCTTCACCGTGAGCCGCGGTCCCGGGGCCCGCCTGGAGCGGGCCCTCGCCGACTTCTTCCTCGATCTGCACACCGGCGAGCACGGCTACACCGAGCACTCGGTGCCGTTCCTCGTCAACCGCGACACCATGACGGGCACCGGGCAGCTCCCGAAGTTCGCCGACGACCTGTTCGCCACGCAGGTCGGCGAGCGCGAGCTGTTCCTGATCCCGACCGCCGAGGTCCCGCTCACCAACCTCCTCGCGCAACAGACCCTGGACGCCCGCGAGATGCCGTACGCGTTCACCTCCCGCACCCCGTGCTTCCGCGCCGAGGCTGGGGCCTACGGCAGGGACACCCGGGGCATCCTGCGGCTGCACCAGTTCGAGAAGGTGGAGCTGGTGCGGGTCTGCGCGGCCGAGGACGCCCAGGAGGAGCTCGAGCTCATGCTGGGCCACGCCGAGGAGTGCCTGCGGCGCCTGGGCCTGTCCTACCGGGTGGTGCTGCTGCCGGCGGGCGATCTCGGTTTCTCGGCCCGGATGACGTACGACATCGAGGTGTGGCTGCCGGGCAGCGGCTCGTACCGCGAGATCTCCTCGGTCTCCGACTGCGGCACCTTCCAGGCCCGGCGCGCCGGCATCCGGTGCCGCACGGCGGACGGCCGCAAGGAGTACGCGGCGACGCTGAACGGCTCGGCGCTGCCCATCGGCCGCACGGTGGCCGCGCTCCTGGAGCAGGGCGCCCGGCCGGACGGCTCGGTGGAGCTGCCCGAGGCCCTCATCTCGTACACCGGGTTCCGCAGGATCCTGCCCGACGGCACCACCGAGTGACCCAGCCGGCCGGCCCGGGCACGACGAATGGGGGGGAGTTCAGGTGATCACCTGAACTCCCCCCCATTCGTTGTGGCCTCGCGGGCGCCGGGTCACGCGCCCATCATGTGGGCCCCGCCGTCCACGTGGACGATCTCGCCCGTCGTACGGGGGAAGAAGTCCGACAGCAGCGCGACGATGCCGCGGGCCGCCGGGTCCGGGTCGGTGAGGTCCCAGCCGGCCGGGGCGCGGGTGTGCCAGTCGTCCGCCAGCTCGGAGAAGCCGGGGATGGACTTGGCGGCCATGGAGCGCAGCGGCCCCGCGGCCACGAGGTTGCAGCGCACACCGCGGGCGCCGAGGTCCCGGGCGAGGTAGCGGCTGGTGGACTCCAGCGCCGCCTTGGCGACGCCCATCCAGTCGTACTTGGGCCAGGCGACGCTCGCGTCGAAGGTGACGCCCACCACCGAGCCGCCGCGCGGTTCCATGAGCGGCAGGCAGGCGGTGGTCAGGGACTTCAGGGAGTACGCGGAGACGTGCACGGCCGTCGAGACGTCCGCCCAGCTCCCGTCGAGGAAGTGGAAGGCGCCGGGCGGACCGTAGGCGATGGAGTGGACGACGCCGTCGAGGCCGTCGACGTGCTCGCGCAGGCGGTCGGCGAGGCCGTCGAGGTGGTCCTGGTCGGTGACGTCCAGCTCGACGACCGGGGCGGGCTTCGGCAGCAGGCCGGCGGTGCGCTCGATCAGGGAGAGCCGCCCGAACCCGGTCAACACGACCTCGGCGCCCTCCAGTTGGGCGATGCGGGCCGCGTGGAAGGCGATGGACGCCTCGGTCAGGACGCCGGTCACCAGGACGCGCTTGCCCGCGAGGAGGCCGCTCATGACGCGACCACCGCCCGCGGCAGCGCGGCGACCAGGTCGGAGTCGTGGGGCAGGGCGCCGAGCGCGGCGGCGCCGCCGGGCGAGCCGAGCCGCTCGAAGAAGGCGGCGTTGGAGGCGCGGTGGTCGCCCCAGTCGCCGGGCACGTCGTCCTCGAAGTAGATGGCCTCCACGGGGCAGACGGGTTCACAGGCCCCGCAGTCCACGCACTCCTCGGGGTGGATGTAAAGGGCGCGGCCGCCTTCGTAGATGCAGTCCACGGGGCATTCGTCGATGCAGGACTTGTCCTTCACATCGGCGCAGGGCTGAGCGATGACATAGGCCATGCGGGATTCCTCCTTGTCGCGGCGGGGCGGCTGATCAGCCGGCGGGCAGACGGTCGACCGAGGCGCCGGTGGTGCGCTCGCCCAGGGTGAGGACGGTCACCGCGAGCGCGGTCATCACGGCCGCGATGACGCCGAACAGCGCCCCCGGCCCGTAGGTCTGCAGGACCGGCAGCAGGGCGAACGGCAGGGCCGCGGCGCTGAGTTTGGACAGTGAGTACGCCGCGCCGGACGCGGCCGCGCGGATGGCGGTCGGGTACTGCTCGGCGAGGTAGACGTGGCTGACGCTGGAGAAGAGGTTGCTGCACACGGTGTAGACGAAGCCGAAGGTCATGACGAGCGTCGGCGAACCCGCGTAGCTGAAGCCGAGTCCGGCCACGACCATCGCGCCCGCCGAGGCGACCACCAGCTTCTTGCGCTCGACGCGGTCGATGATCGGCAGCGCGAGCGCGGAGCCCACGGGGTAGCCGAGGAAGCACACCGCGGTGAAGCCGAGGCCGGCGACGATCCCGTACCCCTTGGCGGCGAGGATCTGCGGCGCGAGTGTGCCGAAGCCGTAGTAGCCGACCGTGGAGAGCGAGCAGAAGATCCAGAGCATGGTGGTGCGCCGGCGCAGGTGGGGCTGGAAGATGTCGCGCAGCCTGGGCGTCGTGCCCGGATCGTGCCCCGGGCCCTCCTCGACTCCCGGGTCGGGGTCGGCCTTGCGCAGGTCGGCCGCCGTCGAGGCCGCCGCCGCGGCCGGGACCTCGGCCTCCATGCGGGAGACCAGCTCCTCCGCCTCCGCCTCGCGGCCGACCGTGGCAAGCCAGCGCGGGGACTCGATGAGCCGCCTGCGCAGCACCCACACCACGGCCGAGCCGAGCGCCCCGATGACGAAGAGCCAGCGCCAGCCGTCGATGCCGAGTGGGGTCAGCGGCACCAGCCACAGGGCCGCGAAGCCCACGGCGGGCACCCCGCAGAAGGCGAGGGTGTAGGCCCAGGCGATGTACCGGCCGCGCTTCTTCGCGGGCAGCACGTCCGACAAGTAGCAGTCGGACAGGGACTGTTCGGCGCCGATGCCGATGCCCGCGAAGAATCGCGTGGCGATCAGCCAGGCCGCGTTCGGCGAGAAGGCGCCGAGCAGCGAGAAGCCCGAGTAGATGGCGAGGTTGATCAGGAACGCCCGGCGCCGCCCGTACCGGTCGGCGATCTTGCCGAGCAGCAGCGAGCCGATGAACTGGCCGATGAAGGCGGAGGCGAGGACCAGCTTCAGCTCGGTGGCGCCGAAGGCGAAGTCGTTCTGGAGGACCTTGGCGATGGTGCCGGAGAGGTTGTTCTCGAACGTGTCGAAGAGCAGCCCGACGCCGATCACCGCGGTGATGCTGCGGTGGGTCGGGGTGATCGGCATCCGGTCGAGCCGGGCGCCGATGGAGGCGCCCGGCGTAAGGACGGCCGGAGCCGCCGGTCTGGTGACGGTGTCGGTCATCAGGCGGCTCGCCCGACGTGCGCGTCGACCTCGCCGCGGCGGACCGGGGCGCTGACCTCGTGCAGGTAGGAGGCCACCTCGCGGTAGGAGGCGAAGAAGCCGACCTCGTGGTAGGGCACCCCGCGCTCGGCGCAGTACTCGCGGGTGAGTTCCCGGGCCCGCCCCAGGTTCTTCTGCGGCATGGCGGGGAACAGGTGGTGCTCGACCTGGTAGTTGAGACCGCCGTACAGGAAGTCGATGAACCAGGACGGACGGATGTTGCGCGAGGTCAGGACCTGGCGCTCCAGCCAGTCCAGGGTCTCCTCGTCACCGTCGCGCACGTCCATGCCCTTGTGGTTCGGGGCGAAGATCATGCCGAAGTAGACGCCGAGGGTGGCCTGCTGGACCAGGATGAAGGCGACCCCGAGGACCGGCGACAGGACGGTGAAGACGCAGGTCAGATAGATCGCGGCCCGCGCTATGAGCAGCGTGGACTCCAGGACCGGACGCTTGGTGAGGCCCTGCGCGATCGACTTCACGGCCGTCTTGTGCATCTTGAACGACTCGAGGACGAGCAGCACGAAGAAGAGCACGCTCTGGTAGCGCACGATGAAGCGCTGCCGGGGGGTGCGGGTCGCGTACTGCTTGATGTCGAAGATCGCGGTGCGCCGGCCGATGTCCGGGTCCATGTCGAGGTGGTTGGGGTTGCTGTGGTGGCGGTTGTGGTGGTTGACCCACCAGCCGAAGCTGACGCCGTTGACGAAGTTGGCGTGGAAGTAGCCGACGGCGGAGGCGGCCCGCTTGTCGCGGAACATCGCCTTGTGTCCGGCGTCGTGCCACATGAAGGAGGACTGGCCGCCGCACAGGCCCATCCACACCGCCACGGCGAGCTGCCACCACGAGTCTCCCAGCAGGAAGAACGCGGTGAGCCCGGCCACGAGCAGCGAGGTGTTGCGGATCAGGCGCCCCACGTAGTACCGCGGGTTCAGGTCGAGCAGCCCCTCCGCCTTGACGCGTTTGAGGAGCTCGGAGAACGTGGCGGATGCCCCGGTGCGCTGCGGGACGTCGGTGCGCTGCGGGGCTACGGCGACACCGGTCTCTTGGACGTGCGGACGCTGCATACGAAGCTCTCCTCGGAAGAAGTGCCCGAACCGGGCGACGGCGCCCGCCCGGCGCACGGGACCCGCTGGAGCACGGTGCGACTGAGCGCGTGCGGTGCCCCATCGGACGGACGCCGGGCGAACGTGTGTGCAGCGTTCCGTGGAGCGCTGATGTGGCGCTGATGCTGAGCTGATCGGCCAGGTCGCGGCGCACCTGCCGCGATCAGTCCGCCGGGTCGGGCTCGGCCCGCAGCAGGGCGTCCAGGTCCCGCACCACGGCGTCCGCGGCGCGGGCGACGTCCTCGTCGTCCGGGGCGCCGATGACGCCCATGAGCTGTTCCACCATGGTGTGCTTGAGCGCGTCGACGGTCTGCGCGTTGTCACTCATCGTTCATCCACTCCTTTTCGCGTTGAGTCTGCTCGGTACTTGATGTGCCGTCAGAAGGCGTTGCAGGCACGGAAGATGTGGGCGAAGGAGGCGAGCGAGGCGGGCCCGTCGAAGGCGACGTACTCCGGGATGACCGCGTCGGGTGCCCACTTGTGCTTGTACGAGAGCTGCGTCTGGGCCGGGTAGAGCGCGGCGCCCTCGGCCCACAGGGCGTGCATCAGCCACTGGAAGGCGGGGCTGTGCCCGTCCAGTTCGTTGGCGGCGTCCAGCCCGGTGAAGGGCGTGAAGCCGAAGTGCAGCCACTGCACGCCCTCGCCGCGGAACACCTCGATGGCGTGCGCGTTGATGGCCTCCATCAGGCCCGGCGACCCGTCCGGCACGCGCCGGCTCAGATCGTGCATCCAGCCGGCGCGGGCGCCGTAGACCGGGGAGTACGAGATGTACGCCACGGGCTCCCCGGCGATCGTGCCGACGAACAGCCGCCGCTCCTGCTGCGCCTCGCCGCCGATCTCGCCGACCAGGAACTCCAGGGGGCGGGCCGCGCCCTTGCTGGAGAGCCAGGCGCCGTCGATCGTCTCCAGCGCCTGACGCCAGGCGCCGGCCTCGACCTCCTGTATCTGCAGGCCGTTGCGGTAGGCGCGGGAGATCTTGTTGCGCAGCTGCATGAAGCGGGTGCCGCGCAGGGTGAACTCCGGGAGGCTCACCGCCCAGGAGGCGCCGATCTGGTTGACGGTGTAGCCGCGCGCCGCGTAACGCTCGGCGTCGTCGCGCTGGAGCTGGACGCCCACGTGGGTGAGCCCCTGCTCCTTGACGTGGTCCCGGAAGCCGTCGAGGAGGCCCTCGTACTCCTCCGGGCCGGCGAAGGGCCCACCGAACTGGACGGCGAACCGGCCGGTCCTGCGGTAGACGACGACACCGTCGGAGCCGGGTCGCGTGAAGGTGCTGTTGCCACTGTTGAGCGCGAGGAACGCGCTGGGATTCTCGGCCCGCGTATAAGTGCGAACAGCCTGGAGAATCGGGTTTTCCACTACGGTCACGGTCATGATCCGTTTCCCTTTCGGCAGCCGTTGCGGTCGTTGAGAGTAGAGCACCGCCGCCCCTTTGATGGGAAGGGCGAAAAGCTTACGAGGCAGGTCCGTGACGACACGTCAGCAGGGCGTCAGCCGCTCGTCAGAACCACCTGGCAATGTTCTTCTCGTGAACGGAACGGGAAACCGGGCCGGGAACACGGAGAGGTGCCCGGAGTGGCTTATCGGGGACCTCGGGCTCAGCCCAGGTCGGGTCCCTCGGGGCCCACGCAGGTTCGAATCCTGCCCTCTCCGCAGGCACGAAACTCTGTGCCGGTACGACCAGGAGAGGTGCCCGGAGTGGTTTATCGGGGACCTCGGGCTCAGCCCAGGTCGGGTCGCTCGCGACCCACGCAGGTTCGAATCCTGCCCTCTCCGCAGGCACGAAACTCTGTGCCAGTACAACCAGGAGAGGTGCCCGGAGTGGTTTAACGGGGACCTCGGGCTCAGCCCAGGTCGGGTCCCTCGGGGCCCACGCAGGTTCGAATCCTGCCCTCTCCGCAGGCACGAGATTCTGTGCCGGTACGACCAGGAGAGGTGCCCGGAGTGGTTTAACGGGGACCTCGGGCTCAGCCCAGGTCGGGTCGCTCGCGACCCACGCAGGTTCGAATCCTGCCCTCTCCGCCAGCGGAACATGGACTTCCACACCTACTTCGCCGGGCCTCCCCCGCCCCGGTGAAGCGACCGCCCCGGCGCCCCGCGACAGCGGCTGGACCGCCGGGGCGGGCCTATGTCCGAGGGACACGCGCATCTTTTCCCGGACGAACCCCCAGGTCAGCCCCGTATTCAACTACCTGAGGCGACTCGTTCAAAAAAATACCTTCCCAAAGGAATGATACCGTGAGAGGGTCTTCGCTGGAAGGGAGTCAGAGGGTGCACCCCTGCCTCCCCCCGGCTGGGGACACCCAGAGATCGCCACGCCGACCTCCACCCGCGGTCCCCCACACCGCAGCACCGATGGCCCTGGCGACCCGGAAGGTGAACCGCCCCGACGTTGCAGCAACGAAAGCCAAGGGGGAAACGGCATGCTGAGCTTTTCCATTCTCGGAGCACTGCAGATCCGCACCGCGTTAGGTTTCGCGGAGATCTCTGGAGACCTCCAACGGAATCTCATCCAGACCCTGCTCGTCAGCGAGGGCCGCCCGATTTCGGGAGAGATCCTCGTGGAGGAAATGTGGGGCGACTCCGTCCCCGACAAGCAGGCCAATGCACTGCAGGCACATATCAGCAGGCTCCGCCGGAAACTGAAGAGCCTGGAACCGGATATTCCGGTTTCCCGGGTGACCATTCACCCTTCGGGTTACCGGCTCACCATCCATGAGGGCGAGTTCGACGCCGCGGAATTCACGAAGGCGGTCCGCCAGGCGGAGGCGGCGGGGGCCTCCGATCCCGGCGCCACCGCGGACCTGCTGGGCCGGGCGCTCGCGCTGTGGCGGGGCCCCGTATTCGGCGACTTTCCCGGCGGCACCATTTGCCAGCTGGCCTGCGCCCGTTACGAGGAATACCGCATGCGGGCCATGGAGCTGCGTTTCGAGGCAGAACTGCGGCTGGGTCACCACGCGTCGATGCTCGCGGAACTGCACGAGGCGCACAGTAATCACCCTCTGCGGGAACGCTTCTGCGAACAGCTGATGGTCGCCCTGTACCGCTCGGGCCGCCAGGCAGACGCCCTCAACGTCTACCGCGCCATGCGCCGCCATCTCTCGGACGAACTGGGCATCGACCCGTCCCCCGCACTGCGCGACGTGGAACACGCGATTCTCGCGCACGATCCGGCGCTGACGGGCGCCGCCCGCACCCTGCTCCAGCCGGCCTGACCGGGTGGCGGCCCCTTTCACGGGGCCGCCGTCCGTCACCTCGTACGCGGGGGGGGGCGCCACGCCGCTCTCCCCTTCCCCCTATATGGGCGAGGCCTCCCTACATGGGCGAGGCCTCCGTACGAGCGAGGCCTCCGATGGCACGCGGGGCAACGGCCCAAGACCGGCAACCGCCCAACCACCGGCGGACGCAGCCCGACCGGACGGCGCCCGACCGGACGGCGCCCGACCGGACGGCGCCCGACCGGACGGCGCCCGACCGGACGGCGCCCGACTGGGCGGAACCCGACGCACCGCCACCACCCCCAGGCCCCCGCACGGCCCCGTCACCGCAGGTCGACCCCCCATACACACGGCGTCAGCGCCCGGTCAGCGGCACTTGTCACCATGTGAACGGAAAGCGGGCGCCCGCCCTCCGCGCGGACCCCCCGTACGCGTCCCGGTATGCGTCCCGCGCGGCGCGCATGAACCCCCAACCACCGTATCCACCAGGAGTTTCCATGACCACGAGCCAGACCTCCGCACGCCTTGGAACCGCGGCCACGAACTCGTCCGCCGCGCGCCCGCTGCGTCTGTTCCTCGGTCTCGACGCCGCCGTCACGGCCGGCAACGGCCTGATCTACCTGATCGCCGCCGGCCCCGTCGGAGACCTCCTCGACATGAACACCGGCTTCCTGCGCGCGATCGGCGTCTTCCTCACCGTCTACGGCGTCCTGGTCGGCCTCCTCGCCGCCCAGCAGGTGCCGTCCGCCACCGCCACGAAGGTCGTCATCGAGGCCAACCTGCTGTGGGCCGTCGCCAGCGTCGCCACCGCGATCTTCGGCTGGTTCGACCCGAACACGATCGGCACCGTGTGGATCCTCATGCAGGCCGTCGTCGTCGGCGGGTTCGCCGTGCTCCAGATCAGCGGCCTGCGCAAGCTCACCAACTGAACCGCGCACAGCGTCCCCGGTGACGGCAGCGCAACGGGTAAGGGGAGAGATGAAACTCCACGTCGCGGAGCTGGCGGCAATCCGGGAGCAGGTCCACGCAGGCCCCGGTGAACCGGCCACCGCCGCTCAGAAGGCCAAGGGCAAGCTCACCGTGCGCGAGCGGATCGCGCTGCTCCTGGACGAGGGTTCGTTCCGCGAGGTCGAACCCTTGCGCCGGCACCGGGCGACCGGTTTCGGCCTGGAGGCGAAACGCCCGTACACGGACGGTGTCGTCACCGGTTGGGGCACGGTCGAGGGCCGGACGGTCTTCGTCTACGCGCACGACTTCCGCATCTTCGGCGGCGCGCTCGGCGAGGCGCACGCCACGAAGATCCACAAGATCATGGACATGGCCATCGCGGCCGGTGCGCCGCTGGTCTCCCTGAACGACGGCGCGGGCGCCCGTATCCAGGAGGGCGTCTCCGCGCTCGCCGGCTACGGCGGCATCTTCCAGCGCAACACCAAGGCGTCCGGTGTCATCCCGCAGATCAGCGTGATGCTGGGCCCGTGCGCGGGCGGCGCCGCGTACAGCCCGGCCCTCACGGACTTCGTGTTCATGGTCCGCGAGACCTCGCAGATGTTCATCACGGGACCGGACGTGGTGAAGGCCGTGACCGGCGAGGAGATCACCCAGAACGGCCTCGGCGGCGCCGACGTCCACGCGGAGACGTCGGGCGTCGCGCACTTCGCGTACGACGACGAGGAGACGTGCCTCGAAGAGGTGCGGTACCTCCTCACGATGCTGCCGTCGAACAACCGCGAGAACCCTCCGGCGACCACCACCGACGACCCGTCGGACCGCACCTGCGAGCCGCTGCTCGACCTGGTGCCGGTGGACGGCAACCGCCCGTACGACATGCACCGGGTCATCGAGGAACTGGTCGATGAGGGCGACTTCCTGGAGGTCCACGAGCGTTGGGCGCGGAACATCATCTGCGCGCTGGCCCGTCTGGACGGAAAGGTCGTGGGCATCGTGGCGAACCAGCCGCAGGCCCTGGCCGGCGTCCTGGACATCGAGGCCTCCGAGAAGGCCGCACGGTTCGTGCAGATGTGCGACGCGTTCAACATCCCCATCGTCACCCTCCTGGACGTCCCCGGCTTCCTGCCCGGCGTCGACCAGGAACACGGCGGCATCATCCGCCACGGCGCGAAACTCCTCTACGCCTACTGCAACGCCACCGTCCCCCGCATCTCCCTGATCCTGCGCAAGGCCTACGGCGGCGCCTACATCGTCATGGACAGCCAGTCCATCGGCGCCGACCTCACCTACGCCTGGCCCACCAACGAGATCGCCGTGATGGGCGCCGAAGGCGCCGCCAACGTCATCTTCCGCCGCCAGATCGCCGCCGCCGAGGACCCCGAAGCCATGCGCGCCCGCATGGTCAAGGAGTACAAGGCCGAACTGATGCACCCCTACTACGCCGCCGAACGCGGCCTGGTCGACGACGTCATCGACCCCGCCGAGACCCGCGAGGTCCTCATCAACTCCCTCGCGATGCTCGCCAACAAACACGCCGACCGCCCGGCCCGCAAACACGGCAACCCCCCGCAATGACGCACCCGCGCTGACCCGGACAGGCACGCGGTGACGCCCACGACCGGAGGTCCCATGCCCGCAGCAGCCGACATCCGCATAGAAAAAGGCGAGGTCACGGACGCCGAACTGGCAGCCCTAACAGTCCTGCTCCTCTCCCTCACCACCCCCCGCCCCACCACCCCCTTCACCCCCACACCCCCCACCACAGCCTGGCGCCGAGACAACTACCGGCCCCCCCACAGCTGGCAGACCTGACTCCCCCACAAGCAACAAAATGGGATCGGCTCCCCCAGGAGCCGATCCCTTCCCTTTTGCGGCGGCGCCGCATGCTGGACGGGGGGGCTGGCCATGGTGCGGGAAGGCGCCGAAATCGCTCCGGCGGGGATCGCCGGCTCCCCGGCCTGAGCTGCGAGCCGCTACCGTGAAGCCATGACCGCACTGCCCGACTGGATGCGCCCGCCGCGCGCGGAAGGCTGGTTCGCGGAGGACCTCGACCGCCTCCCCGAGGCACCCCGCCACACCGAGCTGATCGACGGAGCCCTCGTCTTCATGATGTCGCCCCAGCGGTCCTGGCATGGCCGCCTCGTCACCGTCCTGACCACCACGCTCATGGCGCAGGCGCCAGCCGGGTTCGAGGTCGAGCGGGAAATGACGATCCGCCTCGATGCCCGCAACCGCCCCGAGCCGGACCTCTTGCTGACGGACCTGCCCTACGATCCCGACCGCACCTGGTACGCACCGGAGGACGTCCAGCTCGTCGTCGAGGTCGTCTCCCCGGAGTCCGCCCATCGTGATCGCACAGTGAAACTCCGCAAGTACGCGGAGGCCGGCATCCCGCACTACTGGTGCGTCGAGGACGAGGACGGGGCACCCGTCGTCCACGTCTACGAACTCGACGAACCCACGCGCGCATACGCGCCCGCCGGAATCTTCCGGGGCGCCCTCCAGCGCCCGGTGCCTTTCAAGATCACCCTGGACCTGGACAAGCTCACACCACCCCGAAGCAGCTGAAAAGTCAGCACCAAGTCGGCACACGGCAGGTGACACTCCAGCGGCTCCGGCGTGCCGATGCCAGGGAAGGGGTGCAGCGCCGCTTGGTCCTCGGCCGAGGCAAGCACGGCGTTGCCGTGCTTATAGACGATCTCGATGGCAGGTCATCCGGTCCGACGTTGAACCGGAACGTCTACTGCAGCGCTGTGACCTGCGCAAACACCTCTTTCGAGTCGGTCGTCCCAGCACCATCCCAGCACGGGAGCCCCGACCCGGCACCACCCCGTTGCCGCAGCGATGAGCTCGGTGCAGCTCTCCTCGTGCCGTTTACCGTCACGCTCCGCCAGTCGGAGAAGCGACACGCCTGCCCTCAATGCAGATGACGGTGGCTCCGCGTCGGTCTGCGCCGCCGTGGGAGCCGGCGATGACCACGACGACGGTGGCGCCGAAGTAGGTTTCATGGCGTCGCGCAGGGAACGGGCGGAAGCGTCGGGGACTGCGGGCAACAGCCAGACGCACGGCGAGGGCAAGGCGGACACGTACCGTCAACCCCGGACCCGCGACGGAGTGAGCGTTTTCAGCCTTGCCTCTCTAGGCTGCGGACAGCTTTGGCGATGACGATCACACACTTGCAGCTGATGCGGGATCTGTGAAGAATCTGCCCGGACTTCAGCCGTGCCGTGCGTTCGATGGATGCCCTCACCGCCAACATGGCCCGGTTGACGGTGTGCTGAGTGACGGTGAGCCGGCGCCCTGGTAGGCGCGGTCGGCCAGAAGCGGGACGCCCTGGGTTCGCAGATCTCGGATTATGCGGCGGGTGCGGAGCCGCCGTCAGGTCACGGGTACAGGCCGGCAGCGCGGGCGAGATCCACAGCACTCACCTGTGGGAGCGGTGACGAGCTGCGCATTCACGCCTTGACGGCGATGCTTGGCCGAGTGATCGGCCCGGCTGTCGCCAACGCGGTCACACTCGGCCAGCGTCCCGTCCAGCAGGACGAACTCCGGATGGCACTCGCGCAGAGTCTTGAGCAGGCCCGGGACCCGGTCGGCGAGCAAGTCGGTCACGGCGGTGACATACGCGTGGGCGGCGCCGACGGGTATCCGCGAAGCCAGCCGCGATCCGGGTGAGGGTGTCGTGGCGACGCAGAAACACCAGAGCGACGAGCGCACGCTGGTGCGACGGGAGCGAGCAGCGTCGGTCACCCTCACGGATGCGTGACCCACTGGACATGGGCATGCGGGAAACCTTGAACACCTCCTCCGGCGGCACGGGGGCCTTGTGCGTTACGGCTCTCACCTAACCTCACCGGCGTAACCCCATCAGCGGCCACGCTGAAAACGCTCACTGCTCCAACTGCGGGCGATAAATGGCCACTTGATTACGGCAGGCTGCAGTGCTGCAGTACCGTCGGGGCATGACGACCCCATCAGCCGGAGAGCTCACCGTTTCGGGCGCGAGCGTTCGGCATTTGTACGATCTGTACCTCTCCGACCGACTTCGCGTCAACCGCCGCTACCAGCGGAAGTTGGTATGGAACGTGGAGGAGAAACAGCGTCTAGTTGACTCGCTGTTGGAAAATCTCCCGGTTCCCTTGTTCTTAATGGCGTCGACTGAGTCGACGGACGGGACCATCAAACTTGAACTCATCGACGGGATGCAGCGACTTAACGCAATATTCTCTTTCATTGAGAATGAATTTTCGTCCAACGGGGCCTATTTCAATCTCGCCGCCCTTGGATCATCCGCCACAAGAGTCGCTCAACCCTCAAATGTTCAGCAGCGCGAGCCAATTATGCCTGAACAGGCTTGCGCGCAGTTCCTCGACTATACGCTCGCCCTTTCCGTATTTCACCCGAAAGAATATGCATACGTATCCGAGGTCTTCCGAAGGATCAATTCCGGTGGACGTCGGCTCTCGCGCCAAAATATTCGACAAGCCGGGACACTCTCCCCACTGGCTGACCTCGTCCGTGTCATTTCTTCACGGATCAGGGGTGACATATCCCCCGGGGACGCTGTCGCCTTTCGGGTGATGCCTCAGCTGAGCATCACAAACCGCGGTCTCGACTATGGAGTCCAAGTTGACGATATCTTCTGGGTTCGCGAAGACTTGCTGCAGCCCACAGACGTCCGCGAGTCCGCCGACGAACAGCTCGTCCTAGACATCATCGCCGACTTCTTGATGGATCCCCTGACCGAAACCAATACCAGGATGCGGGACCAATTCTACGGTTACACCAGCATCGATCACCTGCATCCCACCACACCGTCATACACAGAAATCAACTCGGCCATCGATGCCTACGATCCACGGGCCGTCGAGGACCACTTCATGCATGTGTACGACATCGTGCGGTCCATACTGGCGCAGGACTCCAGTACCTTCGCGAGCCTCGTCAACTGCGCGACCGAGTCCGGTTCGCGACGGTGCTTCCACGCCACCTTCCTGGCGATCTACGAGCTCACTTATAAGGAAGGTATGCGCCTCAGTTCTCCGCGCACTGCTTGGGGACATCTGAGCGGAATTGGATCGCTTATGACAGCTACAGCTCTTCCGATGCATGACGACGACTGGCGGCCGGCCCCGAAGAGGCGAATGGTCGACGCCATAAAGGGAATACTCCGCAACGCGTTCGAAATGCGGGAGGCGGCCACACACAACCTAGGGAGATACGGGTGGGCCAGCCAGCTCGAAAGGTTGATGGGAAACGCGATTGTCGAACAGCAGTCGTTCGACTGCAAGCAGGGTTTCCTCAGGCTTGACACCTCGCGCCAATTCGACGAAAAGGCCTTCACTAAAATCTGTCGCACTATCACGGCGATCGCCAATACTGGCCCCAGAGTGACCGGCTACGTAGCGGTCGGGATCGCAGACAATGAGCAACACGCGGAAAGGGTGAAGGAACTCGACTCTGTTCAACCCGAGGGATTCCGGGGGTTTCACATAGTCGGCATCGAGAGGGAAGCCCCACTTTTATCCAAGTCTCTTAATGACTATTGGATGTGGTTGTGCCAGCTCTTGAAAAGCAGCGGTCTCGATCCTGATCTCGCAGGAAGGGTGGCCGCAGAATCCAAGCTGGTCAACTACCGGGGCCGCATGGTTGCACTTCTACACATATCGTCGGGTACGCAACCCTACTTTTTCGAGAACACGCTCCTTGAGCGATCCGGGTCTGAGACCTTGGTCGTGGAGCAAAACGACTACTTCCGCGTGTTCCAGCGCTTCACCACCGCCCCCCGGTGAGTCGCCGACCCACGCGCCTGCCTAGCTGACGTACTTCGGTACGGGGGCCACAACGTGCACGGTGTATTCGTCTGCGGCGAGCCGGTGGGCCTGGTTGCCGAGGCCGCCGCCAACGTGTAAAGCAGAACGCGGTGTAGGCAGCTTGATGCAGCACGCACACGAGAACCGTCCGGTGGCGAGCTGAGGACGGCGAGCTTACGCCCGGTGATGGGGCGTCGCGGCCACACCGTCATCACTGGGGTTGTACGCGATGCCGCGCAGGGCCACGACCTGGGCCCCACGGGCGCGCTGGCCGAGGATGTTCCCGGCTGCCGGGCGACGAGGTCGGTGCAGGCATCTTCCTGCCGCATACCTCGGCTGGGCCGACAGCACGCCGTGCTGCCGCTCGGCCTGCCCGAGACCGCAGGCAAGCATCTGGCCGGGCGGGGCCGGCAGGCCCCCGCTCGGCTGGCACCGTACCTGGCTTGCCGCCGAGCGCACGCAGAGGCTCCTCACCGGCATCCCAGCCCGATCCCAGCACCGGAGGGATAATCAGGACAGACGACAGGTAGCGAGGCGTCAGTCATCTCAGCACGGGAAAGTATCAGGGGTCCGACCCGGGAGAGTCGGACTCCTTCTGACCTGCACGCTTGCCAGACAAGCGGTGTAGCGGTACGTCACCCGCTACACGTTGAAGCGGAACTCCACCACATCCCCGTCCTGCATCACATACTCCTTGCCCTCCATGCGGGCCTTGCCCGCCGCGCGGGCCTCGGCCACCGAGCCTGTTTCGACCAGGTCGGCGAAGGAGATGACCTCGGCCTTGATGAAGCCCTTCTGGAAGTCCGTGTGGATGACGCCGGCCGCCTCGGGGGCCGTCGCGCCGCGCTTGATCGTCCAGGCGCGGGATTCCTTGGGGCCGGCCGTCAGGTACGTCTGGAGGCCCAGCGTGCGGAAGCCGACGTGGGCCAGGGTGGCGAGGCCCGGCTCCTCCTGGCCCACCGACTGGAGGAGTTCGAGGGCCTCGTCGTCGTCCAGTTCGGCGAGGTCCGCCTCCAGCTTGGCGTTGAGGAAGATCGCCTCCGCGGGGGCGACCAGCGCGCGCTGCTCGGCCTTGAAGTCGTCGTCCGTCAGCTCGTCCTCGTCGACGTTGAAGACGTAGAGGAAGGGCTTGGTGGTGAGGAGGTGAAGGTCGTGGAGGAGCTCCGAGCGCTCCGAGCCCTGGACGATGCCCTGGGAGAAGAGCGTGTCGCCGCGCTCCAGGATCTCCTTGGCCTCCTCCACCGCCTTGACCTTCGGCGCGACGTCCTTCTTGATGCGCGACTCCTTCTGGAGGCGCGGCAGGACCTTCTCGATGGTCTGGAGGTCGGCGAGGATCAGCTCGGTGTTGATCGTCTCGATGTCGTCCTTGGGCGAGACCTTGCCGTCGACGTGCACGACGTTCTCGTCCTTGAAGGCGCGGATGACCTGGCAGATCGCGTCCGACTCGCGGATGTTCGCGAGGAACTTGTTGCCGAGGCCCTCACCCTCGCTCGCGCCGCGCACGATGCCGGCGATGTCGACGAAGTCGACCGTCGCGGGGAGGACCTTCTGCGAGGAGAAGATCTCGGCCAGCTTCGTCAGGCGGGGGTCGGGGACGCCGACGACGCCCACGTTCGGCTCGATCGTGGCGAACGGGTAGTTGGCCGCCAGCACGTCGTTCTTGGTCAGGGCGTTGAACAGGGTCGACTTGCCGACATTGGGCAGACCGACGATTCCGATCGTGAGCGACACGTTGCGACTTCCCGTACGTCAGGGCTGGGTGGGGCGGCCCTTCGTACCCGCGCCTGGTGCGTGCGCTTCGTACGGGGGCCGATCCACCAGTCTACGGCGTGCCGCCGGCTGCCCCTCCGGACGGCCGTCCGCCCGGCCCCCGCCCGGTCCTCTGCCCGTCCTGTCCCGGCCGCTCCCCGTCGAACGCATGGCCAAGGTCACTCAAAGGGCGTGTCCCGCGCCTGATTCCGCGCGGGAGCCGACCTAGGTTGGTCCAGTGGAGCAACACAGGACGCGTCCCCCTCAGCCCGACCCGAAGGCCGCCCCGGCGGCCCGGTCCCGACGGACCGCTCCCCTGCCCCCGCAGGGCAGGGCCGCGCGGCCCGGCACTGTGTACCGGGCCGCGGCCCGGTCGCGCCGTCCCGTCCCGCCGTTCGTCGAGGCGCTGCGCCGCGCCCCGCTGTACCGCAGGCTGCGCCAGCTGCCGAACCCGCGGCTGACCGGGCTCGGCAGCGGGCTGTTCTGCGCGACCGTGATGTTCCTGTTCGCCTGCCTGCTGCGGCTGCTCTTCGGCGGTTCCCTCGTCGCGTACGGCGTGCTGTTCCTGCCCGTGGCCGCGCTCACCGCGTTCTGGGTGCGCCCGGCCGACCTGGTCACCGCGCCGGTGGTGGTGCCGATCGCCTTCGCCGCGGGCGTCCTGCCGATCTCCGGCGGCAGCGGAGGGTTCGGCGGCCAGTTCATGGGGCTCGTGACGTCGCTGGCCCTGCACGCCGGCTGGCTGTACGGGGGCACCCTCGTCACCGGGGTCATCGTGACCGTGCGCAAGGCCCGGCTGATGACCGAGCGGCGCAGGACACCCCGTCCTGCGCCCCGGCGGCCCGACGGCAAGGGCGTGCCCGCCGCCTGACCTCCCGGGACGCCTTCCCGGACGTCGGCCCGCTGCTACGCCTCGCCGGCCGCCGCCATCGCCGCTCCGACGATGCCCGCGTTGTTCTGGAGCTGGGCGGGGACGATCTCCGCCTCGATGCCCTCGATCAGCGGCAGGAACTTGTGCGCCTTGCGGCTGACACCGCCGCCGATGATGAACAGCTCCGGCGAGAACAGCATCTCCACGTGCGCGAGGTACTTCTGGACGCGCCGCGCCCAGTGCTCCCAGCTCAGGTCCTCGTCCTCGCGCGCCTTGGAGGAGGCCTTCTTCTCCGCGTCGTGGCCGTGCAGTTCGAGATGGCCCAGCTCGGTGTTGGGCACCAGCCGGCCGCCTGTGAACAGGGCGCTGCCGATGCCCGTGCCGAGCGTGAGCATCAGGACCGTGCCCGTGCGCCCCTTGCCCGCGCCGAAGTGCATCTCCGCGACGCCCGCCGCGTCCGCGTCGTTCAGGACGGTCACGGGGGCCCCGCCGAGCCGGTCGGAGACCAGCTTGCTGATGTCCTTGCCGATCCAGCTCTTGTCGACGTTCGCGGCCGTGCGCGCCGTGCCGTCGGTGATCACGCCGGGGAACGTGGCACCGACGGGCCCCGTCCAGCCGAAGTGCTCCACCACCTCGCACACGCCCTTCACCACCGCGTCCGGCGTCGCCGGATGCGGGGTCAGCACCTTGTGCCGCTCTTGCGCCAGGTCTCCGCGCTCCAGGTCCACGGGCGCGCCCTTGATCCCTGATCCGCCGATGTCCACACCGAAGATCTGCATGGCCCCCACGTTACGGCGAGGGTCGGCGCCGTGACAGCTCGGCCGGCACGATCAGCCCCGCGACAGCTCCGCCGCCTCGGCGCGCAGGTCCCTGCGGAGCTCCTTGGGCAGCGAGAAGGTGATGGACTCCTCGGCGGTCTTCACCGTCTCCACGTCGGCGTAGCCCCGCTCGGCGAGCCATTCGATGACGCCGTCCACCAGGACGTCCGGCACGGACGCGCCCGAGGTCAGACCGACCGTGGTGACGCCCTCCAGCCAGGCCTCGTCGATCTCGCCGGCGTTGTCGACGAGGTGGGAGGCGGCGGCGCCCGCGTCCAGGGCGACCTCGACCATGCGGATGGAGTTCGAGGAGTTCTTGGAGCCGACGACGATGACCAGCTCGGCGTCCTCGGCGAGCTTCTTGACCGCGGTCTGGCGGTTCTGCGTGGCGTAGCAGATGTCGTCGCTGGGCGGCGACAGCAGGTTCGGGAACTTGCCCTTGAGGGCGTCGACCGTCTCCATCGTCTCGTCGACGGAGAGCGTGGTCTGGGAGAGCCAGACGACCTTGTCGGGGTCGCGGACCTCGACGTTCGCCACGTCCTCGGGGCCGTCGACCAGCGTGATGTGGTCGGGCGCCTCGCCGGAGGTGCCGATGACCTCCTCGTGGCCCTCGTGCCCGATCAGGAGGATGTCGTAGTCCTCCTTGGCGAACCGGACCGCTTCCTTGTGCACCTTGGTGACCAGCGGGCACGTCGCGTCGATCGTCGCGAGCTTGCGCTCGGCGGCCTCCGCGTGGACGGTCGGGGCGACGCCGTGCGCGGAGAACATGACGATGGAGCCCTCGGGCACCTCCGCCGTCTGGTCGACGAAGATCGCGCCCTTCTTCTCCAGGGTCTGCACCACGTACTTGTTGTGGACGATCTCGTGGCGGACGTAGATCGGGGCCCCGTACTGCTCCAGGGCCTTCTCGACGGCGATCACGGCACGGTCCACGCCCGCGCAGTAGCCACGGGGAGCGGCGAGCAGGACACGGCGGGAGCCAGGCGTTGCAGTCATGCCCCCCATCGTAAGGCCGCGTCCAGCGCGTCAAAGATCGCCGCGTTGGAGAGACTGGAGCCCTGCGTCGAGCTACGGAGGCACGATGTCCGGACAGTCCGCCAGTACGGGAGCCCACTCCGCGGGCGCCGACCCCGCAAAAGCCCCCGGGCCCGCCGAGGGTACGGGGCTGCGGCGCAGCCTCGGCTTCCGGGATCTCGTCGTCTACGGGCTGCTCTTCATCGCCCCCATGGCGCCGGTCGGCGTCTTCGGCACGCTCGACGCGAAGTCGCACGGCGCCGTCGCCCTCGTCTACCTGATCGCCACGGTCGCGATGGCGTTCACCGCTTTCAGCTACGCCCAGATGGTGCGGGTCGTCCCCCAGGCGGGGTCCGTCTTCGCGTACGCGCGCGTGGGGCTCGGCAAGGGCCCCGGGTTCATCGCCGGCTGGATGGCGATGCTGGACTACCTGCTGATCCCCGCGGTCGCCTACCTCTTCTCCGGGATCGCGATGAACTCGCTGGTCCCCTCGGTGTCCCGGTGGGTGTGGACGGCGATCGCGGTGCTCGTCACGACCGCGCTGAACCTGTGGGGCGTGCGGACGGCGGCGCGGGTCGGCTTCGCGGTGCTCGCCATGGAAGTGGTGGTGCTGCTGGTCTTCGTGGTGGCCGCCGTGGTGGTCCTCGTGCAGGACGGGGCGCGGCGGGACTGGTTGTCGCCGCTGACCGGGGACGGCTCGCAGGGGGCGTTCGCGCTGTCGGCGGTGGTGGGGGCGGTGTCCATCGCCGTCCTGTCGTATCTGGGCTTCGACGCGATCGCCTCCTTCGCGGAGGAGGTCACCGGCGGCTCCGCCAAGGTCGCGCGGGCGGTGCTGTTCTGCCTGGCGCTCGCGGGCGTGCTGTTCGTCGCCCAGACGTACCTGGTGGCGCTCCTGGAGCCGCTGTCCTCCGCCGAGCTGGCCGCCGAGCCCGGCAAGCAGGGGACGGCCTTCTACGACGCCGTGAACTCGGCGGCCGGGACGTGGCTGCACGATCTGGTGGCCGTCAGCAAGGCGATCGGCGCGGCGTTCGCGGCGCTGGCCGGGCAGGCGGCGGCGGGGCGGCTGCTCTTCGCGATGGCGCGGGAGCGGCGGCTGCCGAAGGCCCTGTCCCGGACGGACTCCGGCACTCCCCGGGTCGCGCTGCTGTGCGCGGCCGTGGTGACGCTGGTCGCCGCGGTGTGGGCGGCTCGGCGGGACGACGGGATGGATCACCTGGTGTCGGTGGTGGACATCGGGGCGCTGACGGCGTTCCTGCTGCTGCACGCGAGTGTCGTCGGGTGGTTCGCGGTGCGGCACCGGGAGGACGGGTTCAGCTGGTGGCGGCATCTGCTGGTGCCCGTGCTGGGGGCGGTGATCGTGGTGGCGGTCATCTGGGAGGCGTCCGGGGCGGCGCAGGTCGTGGGGGCGGTGTGGTTGGGGGTGGGGCTTGTCGTGCTTTTCGCACAGCGGGGCCGTTGGGGGGTGCTCTGAGCCGCCGCTTCGCGACGGGTGTCTCCCACCCACCCACCCACCCGTTTACCCCGGGTCGTGCGGCGCCGTAGGGACGCCCGGTTACCCCGGGTCGCGTCCGTGCCGTAGGGGCGCTTTCGGTCCGCCCTGGGTGTCATACCCTCCGACTACGCTCGCCGCATGGCTCTCAACACGTCCGCGGACGCGCCGCTCCCCGTGGGGCAGGTGTCGCGGCTCATCGGTGGGTGGATCGACCGGCTCGGCGCCGTATGGGTCGAGGGGCAGATCACCCAGCTGTCCCGCAGACCGGGCGCCGGCGTGGTCTTCCTGACGCTGCGCGACCCCTCGCACGACATCTCGGTGAGCGTCACCTGCTACCGCCAGGTGTTCGACGCCGTGGCGGACGTCGTCTCCGAGGGCGCCCGTGTCGTCGTCCACGCCAAGCCGGAGTGGTACGCGCCGCGCGGGCAGCTGTCCCTGCGGGCCGCCGAGATAAGGCCGGTCGGCGTCGGTGAGCTGCTGGCGCGGATCGAGCAGCTGAAGAAGAGCCTCGCCGCGGAGGGCCTGTTCGCGCCCGGGCGCAAAAAGCCGCTGCCGTTCCTGCCACAGCTCATCGGCCTCGTCACGGGCCGCGCCTCGGCCGCCGAGCGGGACGTCCTGGAGAACGCCCGGCACCGCTGGCCCGCCGTCCGCTTCGAGGTGCGTGCCGTGCCCGTCCAGGGCGTGCACGCGGTGCCGCAGGTCGTCCGGGCCGTGCAGGAGCTGGACGCGCTCGACGAGGTCGACGTGATCATCGTGGCGCGGGGCGGCGGCAGCGTGGAGGACCTGCTGCCGTTCTCCGACGAGCAGCTGATCAGGGCGGTGGCGGCCTGCCGTACGCCGGTGGTCTCGGCGATCGGGCACGAGCCGGACAGTCCGCTGCTCGATCTCGTGGCGGACCTGCGGGCCTCCACGCCCACGGACGCCGCCAAGAAGGTCGTGCCGGACGTCGGCGAGGAGTACGAGCGCGTACGGGGTCTGAGCGAGCGCGCCCGGCGCTGCGTGGACGCCTTCCTCGACCGGGAGGAGCGCGGCCTCGCGCACGCCCTGGCCCGCCCCGCCATGGAGCACCCGCACCGGATGGTCGAGGAGCGCGAGGAGCAGGTCTCGGCGCTCGTCGACCGGGCCCGGCGCACGCTCGGGCACCTGTTGGACCGGGCGTCCTCGGAGCTGACGCACACGCACGCACGCGTGGTGGCCCTCTCCCCCGCCGCGACCCTCCAGCGGGGGTACGCGGTGCTGCAGAAGGCGGACGGCGCGGTCGTCCGGGCCCCGCAGGAGGTGGACGCCGGCGAGGAGTTGCGGGCCCGCGTCGCCGAGGGCGAGTTCACCGTACGAGCCGAACAGGCTGAACAGGCCGAACAGGCCGAACAGGCCGAGCCAGCCGAAGCAACCGCGCCGACCGAACCAACCGCACGAGCCGGACGAACCGCACGGAACGAGAATTAGGGTGACCGCATGACCAGCAAGACGGACGAGGCCGTGGGCCCGGCGGACGCGCTCGGGTACGAGCAGGCGCGGGACGAGCTGATCGAGGTCGTACGCCGCCTGGAGACCGGCGGCACGACCCTGGAGGAGTCACTCGCCCTGTGGGAGCGGGGCGAGAAGCTGGCGACGGTGTGCCGCCGCTGGCTGGACGGCGCGCGCGCCCGCCTGGACGCGGCGCTCGCGGGTGAGGGCGGGGAGGGGGCCGGGGCCACCGAGGACGTCGACGACCCCGAGGACCCCCGCGACGGCGCGGACGTCTGAACGGGCGAGGCTTGTGAGGCGAATCACGACCCACCCCGTTTGGTTGAAACTTAAACGTTGCGGTCGTACTATCGTCCATGCCTGTTGATATCCCGCCGTAACGAGAAGGTTGACCATGTCTCTCGCCCTTGACCCCGCCGCCCAGGACCTGCTCTTCCGCGAGGCCCGCACCGCGAACACCTTCACCGACGAGCCGGTCACCGAGGAGCAGGTCCAGGCGATCTACGACCTGGTCAAGTACGGCCCGACCGCCTTCAACCAGTCGCCGCTGCGCGTCACCCTGGTGCGCTCCCCCGAGGCCCGCGAGCGCCTGGTCGCGCACATGGCCGAGGGCAACCGCCCGAAGACGGCGACCGCCCCGCTGGTCGCGATCCTCTCCGCGGACAACGAGTTCCACGAGGAGCTTCCGGCGCTCTTCCCGCACTTCCCGCAGGCCAAGGACGTCTTCTTCGCCGAGCGCCCGGCCCGTGAGCAGGCCGCGCTGGTGAACGCCACGCTCCAGGCCGGCTACTTCATCGTGGGCGTGCGCGCCGCCGGTCTGGCCGCGGGCCCGATGACCGGCTTCGACTTCGCGGGCGTCCAGAAGGAGTTCCTGGACGACGACCACACCCCGCTGATGATCGTCAACATCGGCAAGCCGGGCGAGGACGCCTGGTTCCCGCGCTCCCCGCGGCTGGCCTACGAGGACGTCGTCACCACGGTCTGATCCGCACGGTCTGATCCGCGCCGTCTGATCGGCACGGTTTGAACCGCACGGTCCGATCGGCACGGTCTGATCGGCGGGCGCCCTCAGCGCCCGAACCGGCACGCGAAGGGCCCCCGGCACGCCGCCGGGGGCCCTTCGCGCACCCGCGCACCCGCCCGCCCGGGCGGGTCAGCCGGTCCGCAGCGACTGCGCCATCTTCGTGAGCTGTCCGAACGACGCCGTGCCGGTGACGACGGTCGTCGCGCCCTTCTCGGTGCTCACCAGGGCGTCGTACGTCGAGCCCTCGTAGCGCCGCCACGTCCGGCCGCCGATCTTGTCGGTGGCGTCCGTCCTGCGGGCCTCCTGCGTGGCGCCCTCGATGAACCTGGCCGGCTTGGCGGTGGACTGCTTGATCGCCACGTACTCGCCGTCGGGGTCGAGGAAGCCCAGGTGCCACGCGTCGTGGTCGGCGCCGTCGAACCGCACGGACGTCGGCTTCCACTCCTTGGACAGGCCCTCGGGCGCCGCCACCGGATAGGCCGCGGCCCGCCGGGCCGTCAGAAGCTCCACGCGGTAGTCGACCCGCTTGACGGGGGTCTCGGACTCGTCATGCGGGACGAAGAGGTAGATCACGCCCGCGACCAGGGCGATCACCACCAACGACCACAGCATGTTCTTGACGGTCTGGTTGCCTTGTCTGCCTGCCACGCCCCCATGGTCTCAGGCGCCGGCCGCGCCCCGTCGCCCGGTGCCCGGTCCGCTCATGCGTGGGGCCCACTGCTCATTTTGTCGGCCTACGGATAGAGTCGTTCACAATCCCTCATCCGGCCGTCGTCGTATCAGCAGAGAGGTGCGTCCCGATGACCGAGCATCATCTTCCGTCCGAGCTCGAGGTTTCCCCCGAGGCTCCCGACCGCAACCTCGCCCTGGAGCTCGTCCGGGTCACCGAGGCGGCCGCCATGGCCGCGGGCCGCTGGGTCGGCCGCGGCGACAAGAACGGCGCGGACGGCGCCGCGGTCAGGGCCATGCGGACCCTGGTCCACACCGTCTCGATGAACGGCGTCGTGGTCATCGGGGAGGGCGAGAAGGACGAGGCCCCGATGCTCTTCAACGGAGAGCGCATCGGTGACGGCACCGGCGCCGAGGTCGACATCGCCGTCGACCCGATCGACGGCACGACGCTGACCGCGAAGGGCATGCCCAACGCGATCGCCGTCCTGGCCGCCGCCGACCGCGGCGCGATGTTCGACCCCTCCGCCGTGTTCTACATGGACAAGCTGGTCACCGGCCCCGAGGCCGCGGACTACGTCGACATCAACGCGCCCGCGTCGGTCAACATCCGCCGGGTCGCCAAGGCCAAGAACTCCTCGCCCGAGGACGTCACGGTGATGATCCTGGACCGCCCCCGCCACGAGGGCATCGTCAAGGAGATCCGCGAGACCGGCGCCCGCATCAAGTTCATCTCCGACGGTGACGTCGCCGGCTCGGTCATGGCCGTGCGCGAGGGCACCGGCGTCGACCTCCTGATGGGCATCGGCGGCACCCCCGAGGGCATCATCTCGGCCTGCGCGATCAAGTGCCTGGGCGGCGTGATCCAGGGCAAGCTGTGGCCGAAGGACGACGCGGAGCGCCAGCGCGCCCTCGACGCCGGTCACGACCTGGACCGCACGCTCTCCACGGACGACCTGGTCAAGGGCGACAACGTCTTCTTCGTCGCGACCGGCATCACCGACGGCGAGCTGCTCCAGGGCGTGCGCTACCGCGCGGCGACCGCCTCGACGTCGTCCCTGGTCATGCGGTCCAAGTCGGGCACCATCCGCAAGATCGACTCCGACCACCGGCTCTCGAAGCTGCGGGCGTACAGCGCGATCGACTTCGACCGCGCGAAGTAGCTCCACCGCACCAAGTAGTCCCACCGCGCGAAGCGGCGCGTACGACGAAGGGGGGCGTCCCGTGCGGGGGACGCCCCCCTTCGGCATGGGCCACCAGCGAGCCCGCCGCGCCGCACCTAGCCCGCCGCGGCGATCCCCGTCGCGGCGGCCGCCTTCTTCAGCTCCACGTCCCGCCTGCGGCGGCGGGCCAGGACCACGCGGCGCTCGGCGGCGGTGAGGCCGCCCCACACGCCGTACGGCTCGGGCTGGAGCAGGGCGTGTTCGCGGCACTCGACCATCACCGGGCATCGGCCGCAGACCCGCTTGGCCGCCTCCTCGCGCGAGAGTCTGGCCGCGGTCGGCTCCTTGGACGGGGCGAAGAACAGTCCGGCTTCGTCGCGGCGGCACACCGCCTCCGTGTGCCAGGGCGCGTCATCGGTCCGATCACGCGCGGGCCCCCGCTGAGCCGGGACAGCGGCGACCTGCAGGGACTGACGCGAGGGTTGCAGCACGGTCTACTCCTGACGACGGCTTCGCGAGCGAGAGACGATGCAGCAAGCTCTACCCGCTGTGTGCGCGCCTATGCACTGAGTTCCGACGCGCGGAAGTGCGGCCTCCCCTCGCGGCGCGCGGACCGTCAGTGCCCGAGGTGCTTGCGCAGCCTCTGATGCAGGTCACGGACGAACTTGCCGCGCTTGGGCCGCGCCTCGATGCTGCCGAGGATCGCCATGCCGTCCACGAAGACGACCGGGGCGTCCTGGTCGGGCGAGTCGAGGGTGTCCACCTCGAAGCTGCCGAGGACGCCCGTGCCGCTGCCGCGCAGCGAGACGTTCTCCGGGAGGCGGATCTCGACCGAGCCGAAGATCGCGATCGCCTTGATGACGACCTGGCGCTGCTCGAAGATCGCCTCGCTCAGGTCTATCTCGACGCTGCCGAAGACGGCGTACGCGTGGGTGCGCCGGGCCACCCGCCAGCGGCCCTTGCGGACGGAGCCGCTGAGGACGGCCACCAGGTTCTCGTCCGCGACCGGCGGGATCGCTCCGGGGGACGGCCTGGAGGGGACGGGGCCGGGGGTGGGCCCGGACGGGGTCCTGGGGTGGGCGGCGGAGTCCTGGGCGGCGGGCAAGTCCCGAACCAGTGGCTGCAGTTCGGCCATCGTCTTGGCGCGATAGACGCCCTCGACGCGGTCCGCGTGCTCGTCGGCGGTGAGGCGGCCCTCGGCCAGGGCCTCGCGGAGGATGGCCGCGGTGCGGTCCCGGTCGGCGTCGGAGGCGCGGAGGGATCCCGGCTCCTCGGCTGGGGCGGGAGCGGGCTGCGGGAGACGCTTTTCGAGGTCCACGTCGGCAGCGTACCCAAACGCGATAGATCGCGACTACCCCTGTGGACAACCGGGCGCGGCGCCCCGGATCCTCTACTGAGCCTTACCTCACAGACTCCGCCCGCCGGGCGCGTTCTACGCTGGTTGGCGCGTCGCCAATGGAGGCCGCGCCGCTGTCTGCCGAGTGAGGAATGGCCGCAATGTCCGTTAGCCCCCGCCCGCCCATCCCGGCGTTCGAGTACTCCGACCTGCTCCCCCTGGGAGAGGACACCACCCCCTACCGGCTGGTGACCTCCGAGGGTGTCTCCACCTTCGAGGCCGACGGGCGGACGTTCCTCAAGGTCGAGCCGGAGGCGCTGCGCACGCTCGCCGCCGAGGCGATCCACGACATCCAGCACTATCTGCGCCCCGCGCACCTGGCGCAGCTGCGGCGCATCGTGGACGACCCCGAGGCGTCGTCCAACGACAAGTTCGTGGCGCTCGACCTGCTGAAGAACGCGAACATCGCGGCGGCGGGCGTGCTGCCCATGTGCCAGGACACCGGCACCGCGATCGTCATGGGCAAGCGCGGACAGAACGTCCTGACCGAGGGCGAGGACGAGAAGGCGCTCTCCAAGGGCGTCTTCGACGCCTACACGAAGCTGAACCTGCGCTACTCCCAGATGGCCCCGCTGACCATGTGGGAGGAGAAGAACACCGGCTCCAACCTGCCGGCGCAGATCGAGCTGTACGCGACCGACGGTGGCGCCTACAAGTTCCTGTTCATGGCCAAGGGCGGTGGTTCCGCCAACAAGAGCTTCCTCTACCAGGAGACGAAGGCCGTCCTGAACGAGGCCTCCATGATGAAGTTCCTGGAGGAGAAGATCCGCTCCCTGGGGACGGCCGCCTGCCCGCCGTACCACCTGGCGATCGTCGTCGGCGGCACGAGCGCCGAGTTCGCCCTGAAGACCGCGAAGTACGCCTCCGCGCACTACCTGGACGAGCTGCCGTCCGAGGGCTCCCCGACCGGGCACGGCTTCCGGGACAAGGAGCTGGAGGAGAAGGTCTTCGAGCTGACGCAGAAGATCGGCATCGGCGCGCAGTTCGGCGGCAAGTACTTCTGCCACGACGTGCGCGTGGTGCGCCTGCCCCGGCACGGCGCCTCGCTGCCCGTCGCCATCGCCGTCTCCTGCTCGGCCGACCGCCAGGCCACCGCGAAGATCACCGCTGAGGGCGTCTTCCTGGAGGAGCTGGAGAGGGACCCGGCGCGCTTCCTGCCGGAGACGACGGAGGAGACCCTCAACGACGACGCCGAGTCGGCGGACGTGGTCGAGATCGACCTCAACCAGCCGATGGACGCGATCCTCGCCGAGCTGACCAAGCACCCGGTCAAGACCCGCCTGTCGCTCACCGGCCCGCTCGTCGTGGCCCGTGACATCGCGCACGCCAAGATCAAGGAGCGGCTCGACGCGGGCGAGGAGATGCCGCAGTACCTGAAGGACCACCCGGTGTACTACGCCGGTCCCGCGAAGACCCCCGAGGGCTACGCCTCCGGCTCGTTCGGGCCGACGACGGCCGGGCGCATGGACTCCTACGTGGAGCAGTTCCAGGCGGCGGGCGGCTCCAAGGTGATGCTCGCCAAGGGCAACCGCAGCAAGCAGGTCACCGACGCGTGCGACGCGCACGGCGGCTTCTACCTCGGCTCGATCGGCGGCCCGGCCGCGCGGCTGGCCCAGGACTGCATCAAGAAGGTCGAGGTCGTCGAGTACGAGGAGCTCGGCATGGAGGCGGTCTGGAAGATCGAGGTCGAGGACTTCCCGGCCTTCATCGTCGTGGACGACAAGGGCAACGACTTCTTCCAGGACCCGGCCCCCGAGCCGACGTTCACGCACATCCCGGTCCGGGGCCCGGGCCTGGCGTAGCGCGGGAAACCGGCGGGTGCGCCCCGTGAGGGCGCACCCGCCAGGGGCGCGGGGAACGGCGCGGCCAGCCGCGACGCGCCCGCGGAAGGACGGCCCCTCAGGCGAACCGCTGATTCGCCGTCCCCCCACACTTCTGCAGCCGCAACGGCTCCTTGGCCCCCGCCAGGGTCAGACAGAGCCCGCGCGCGGCGGCGGCCCGCACGGTCCCGGCCTCACGGACGAACTTCTGGTTGCCGCCCCCGTGGCAGTTCCACAGGACGACGGCGGCGCCCTCCTTGTAGGCGCCGTCGGGCACGTCGAGGCACCGGTCCTGGGTCAGCCCGGTGTGCAGGGACTGCCGGTCGCCGTCGTACCACCAGGTCTGGTTGCGGTTGCCGGTGCAGTCCCAGCCCTGGACCTTGGTGCCGTTGCGGCTCTTCGAGGCGTCGACGTCCACGCACGTCCCCGTGCCCTCGTTCCTCAGCGGCTGGTACGCGTCGTCCCAGGCGCCCTTGTACAGCTTCGGGCCGCCCGTGCTCGCCGGGTCGGCGCAGCCCGCCTCGCGGTAGCCCGACTCCTGGAGCTGCGTCAGGCAGGAGGCGAAGGCGGCGTGGCCGCGGGCGTTGGGGTGGAAGGACTGGCGCACGGAGTTGGAGTCCGGCGGGAAGGGGTGGGTGACGTCCACGGAGAGGCCGCGCGCCCAGGTGTCCTCCATGCAGACCTCGTGGCCGTGGAAGAGGCGGGAGTTGTCGAGGTAGGTGGCGCCCGCCCGCCTCGCGGCCTCGCGCATGCCCGTCGCGAAGGTCGGCACCGCGTGGTTGCGGCCCCACTCGGTGTCCGAGTCGTAGCCGAGCCCGCCGCAGGCGAGCTTGCCCGGGAACGTGGGGTTGTCGCGGAAGTCCGGGCCGATCGGGCTCGGGTAGCCCATGGCGACGAGCCGGTAGTCGCCCTCCTGGTAGCCCGCGTCCCGCATGACCGTCCTCAGGTCGCGCAGGGACTGCTCGACCTTGGGCACGAGGGCGTCCACGCGCGCCTGCCAGCCGTCGTGGTACTTGCCGGCGCACGGCCCCTGGCTCAGCAGGTAGCGGGTCACGCAGTCGGTCATCACCGGTGAGAACTGCAGGTCGTCGTTGGCGCCGACGACGAGCAGGATCGTCTTGATCCTTGTGTTGCGCGCCTTGATGGCGAGGTTGTCGCTCTGCACCAGCTCGTCGGCGTACTGCTTCTGGCCGCCGATCCTGATGTTGACCGTCTGGGCCCCGGAACAGGCCACGTTGTACGTCACGTCGGCGGGGATGCCGGTGCGGTGGATCGCGGCGTCCGGCGAGCGGTGGCACCAGTTGTCCGGGCCGTCGGTGCCCGGTTCGTACGTGCCGACGCCCTCCCCGGAGATCTCGCTGTCGCCGAGCGAGATCAGACCCGTCTTGCGCTCCGCCATGGGGCGTTCGGCCGGGCCGCCGTACAGCTCGGTGGCCTCGGCCGCCCGGATCTTCTCCAGTTCCGGCGGAAGGGGCACCGCCGCGGACGTCCGGGCCCCGCCCCCGTCCGCCGCCTGCGCGGGTACGGCGGCCGCCGCGCCGAGCACGGTCGCCATCGCGGCGGCCGCCGCGAACGTCCCTCGCAGCCGGGCCCGTCCGCTGCGTCTGATGCGCTTCATCGCGCCTCCCCGGGTTGGTGTTACCCAGGGTTTTTACTGGTGGGTAGAGGTCTTGGGAATACCTGGAACAAGACAAGTGCTCAACTTTTCCGGGGCTTTCGACGGCCTCGGAGCGGAGAGGTAGGTTCACGGCATGACCAGCGACGCCAGCGACAGCGAGAACGGCACCGGCACCGGCGAGTACCGGATCGAGCACGACTCCATGGGCGAGGTGCGGGTCCCTGCCGGCGCCAAGTGGCGGGCGCAGACCCAGCGCGCGGTGGAGAACTTCCCCGTCTCCGGGCAGCGCATCGAGCGCGCCCACATCGCCGCCCTCGCCCGCATCAAGGCGGCCGCGGCCAAGGTCAACGCGGGGCTCGGGGTGCTGGACGAGGACGTCGCCGAGGCCATCGTGGCGGCGGCGGAAGAGGTCGCCGAGGGGCGCTGGGACGCGCACTTCCCCGTCGACGTCTTCCAGACCGGCTCGGGCACCTCGTCCAACATGAACACCAACGAGGTCCTCGCCACGCTCGCCACCGAGCGGCTCGGGCGCCCCGTCCACCCCAACGACCACGTGAACGCCTCGCAGTCCTCCAACGACGTCTTCCCGTCCTCGATCCACATCGCGGCGACGGGCGCGGTCACCGGCGAGCTGATTCCGGCCCTCGACCACCTCGCCGCCGCCCTGGAGCGCAAGGCCGAGGAGTTCGCGGACGTCGTCAAGTCCGGGCGCACGCACCTGATGGACGCCACCCCGGTGACGCTCGGCCAGGAGTTCGGCGGCTACGCGGCGCAGGTGCGGTACGGCATCGAGCGCCTGGAGGCCTCGCTGCCGCGCCTGGCCGAACTGCCGCTCGGCGGCACGGCGGTGGGCACCGGCATCAACACCCCGCCCGGCTTCTCCGCGGCCGTCATCGCCGAGGTGGCGCGGGCCACCGGCCTGCCGCTGACCGAGGCGCGCGACCACTTCGAGGCGCAGGGCGCCCGGGACGGCATCGTGGAGACCAGCGGGCAGCTGCGGACCATCGGCGTGGGCCTGACGAAGATCGCCAACGACCTGCGGTGGATGGCCTCGGGCCCGCGCACCGGCCTCGCCGAGATCAACCTCCCCGACCTCCAGCCCGGTTCGTCGATCATGCCGGGCAAGGTGAACCCGGTCATCCCGGAGGCCGCGCTGATGGTCGCCGCCCAGGTCACCGGCAACGACGCCACGGTCGCCGCGGCGGGCGCCGCCGGCAACTTCGAGCTGAACGTCATGCTTCCGGTCATCGCCAAGAACGTCCTGGAGTCGATCCGGCTGCTGGCCAACGTCTCCCGGCTGCTCGCCGACCGGACCATCGACGGCATCACCGCCAACCGCGAACGCGCCCGCGAGTACGCCGAGTCCTCGCCCTCCGTCGTGACGCCGCTGAACAAGTACATCGGCTACGAGGAGGCGGCCAAGGTCGCCAAGAAGTCCCTGGCCGAGCGCAAGACGATCCGCGAGGTCGTCCTGGAGGCCGGCTACGTCGACCGGGGCGACCTCACCAAGGAGCAACTGGACGAGGCCCTGGACGTGTTGCGCATGACCCGCCCCCAGGCGTGAAGGCTGTCGAGGGGCTCGGGACCGGCACCGGAGAGGCGTCTAATATCTGTCCATGACAGACCTCGACGGGAAGACGACGGACGGTGACGGTGCGGCGGCCCGGTGGGCCCCCGGCGACCACATCCTGTGGCGCTACCGGGAGAACGCCGGGGACCGCGTGCACATCTGCCGCCCCGTCACCGTCGTCCAGGACAGCCCGGACCTGCTCGCCGTGTGGATGGCGCCCGGCACCGAGTGCGTCAAGCCCGTGCTGGCCGACGGGACCCCGCTGCACCACGAGCCCCTCGCGACCCGCTACACCAAGCCGCGCGCGATCCGCAGGGACCGCTGGTTCGGCACCGGCGTCCTGAAGCTGGCGCGTCCCGGCGAGCCGTGGTCGGTCTGGCTGTTCTGGGACCAGGGCTGGCAGTTCAAGAACTGGTACGTGAACCTGGAGGAGCCCCGCGTCCGGTGGGCGGCCGGCGTCGACTCCGAGGATCACTTTCTGGACATCTCCGTGCGCCCGGACGGCAGCTGGCGCTGGCACGACGAGGACGAGTTCGCCGAGGCGCTGCGGGTGGGCCTGATGGACGCGGGAAAGGCCGCCGACGTGCGTGCGGCCGGGCGGGCCGCGCTTGACGTGATCCACGCGTGGGGGCCGCCGTTTTCGGACGGCTGGCAGCACTGGCGCCCCGATCCGTCCTGGGGCGTACCGCCCCTGCCGGATGACTGGGACCGTACGCCCGCGCGCGTGTCCTCATGAGACCCTTGATGCGCCCCCGTGGTTCAAACGTAGGATCGTCCTCCGCAAGGGCGCACAGTAACAACTCCGTGGGTTTGCGCGCTGTCTGACAGGAAGTCATCGAGGGGCGGCAGAACGTGAGCGAGGACCGCAGAGGCCAGGCCGAGGCCTTTGACGCCATCGGGCAGCAGTACGACGACGCCTTCGCGCGCAAGGAGGGCCAGCTCGCCGCCGGACGCGCTCTGGCCGACGCGCTGGCGCCCGGATCCCGCGTCCTGGACGTGGGCTGCGGCACCGGTCTGCCCACCGCCCGGCAATTGGCCGAGAAGGGCCACTCGGTCCTCGGCACGGACATCTCCTCGGGCATGCTCGCCCTGGCCGAAAAGAACGTACCGGCCGCCAAGTTCCGGCAGATCGACATCGCGGACCTCACGGCCGAGGGGCCCGACGGCGTCGGCCGGTTCGACGGCATCACCTGCTTCTTCGCCCTGCTGATGCTGCCGCGCCGGGAGATCCCCGGGGCGCTGCGGCGGCTGCACGGCCTGCTGCGGCCGCGAGGCCTGATGGAGCTGTCCATGGTCGAGGCCGATCTGGACGACGCGCCGATCCCGTTCCTGGGGCACACGATCCGGGTATCGGGATACCTGCGGGACGAACTGCGGCAGGTCGTGCGGGACGCGGGCTTCGAGATCACCGGCGAGGACACGTACTCGTACACTCCCGAGAGCACCGACGCCTCCCCGGGCCCGCAGTCCCGTGCGAGCAGGGAAGGCCCCAATCCGGAACATCAGATCTTTCTGCACTGCCGACGCGGCTGAGCGACGTGCAACGCTGGACGGCGCGCACGGCGCGCAGCCCCGGACGGACGGATTCAAGACGCGTGACGGAGCACCTCACCCCCCACGAGGGTCGCAAGGCACCAGCTGCCCGGCCGACCGCCCCCGCGGAGCCCCGCGGGGCGCTGCTGCGTTCCCGCGAGTCGCCACAGGGTGCGCGTGACACATCCCCGGGAGCATCGGTGCCGCCGACCAGTGAGCATTCCCAGCCGTCCGCCTCCGAGCCGGACCCGGGCCGGCCGCGGCCCGCCCCCGACGGCGTGCCGGCGCAGCCCGGTCCCGCGGGCCCGCCGGACGGCACGGAGCGCCGCACCGGTCAGCCGCGGCCCCCGGGCACCGGCCCGGCGGCGATGCGGCGCGACGGCGACCGGCTGCGCTTCGTGGGCGCCGCGACCCGGCGCATCGCCCGCGGCATCGACCTGGACGAGATCGTGATGGGCCTGTGCCGCGCCACGGTCCCCACGTTCTCCGACGCGATCCTCGTCTACCTGCGCGACCCGCTGCCCGTCGGCGACGAGCGGCCCACGGGCCCGCTGGTGCTGCGCCTGCGCCGCACCGACCGGCTGCGTTCCCTGGAGGAGGGCACCGAGGAGCAGCCCGGCGCCGAGGGCGGCACGCTGCCCACGCTCCAGGTGGTGCGGCCCGACGTCACCGATGTGACGGGCACCGCCGAGCTGTGCGAGGTGCGGCACGGCGGCGCGCTCGCCGAGGTGCTGCGCGGGGTGCGGCCGGTCTTCGCGGACTCGGCGGCGGCCCGGGCGGCGCTGCCCGAACTGCTCGGCGAGGGGCGGACCGTGCCGACCGGCCGGCGGGCCATCCTCGCGCCGCTGCGGGGCCGCCGCAGGGTGATCGGCGCGGCCGTGTTCCTGCGCCGCCCGGACCGCCCCGCGTTCGAGGCGGACGACCTGCTCGTCGCCGCCCAGCTGGCCACGCACAGCGCGCTCGGCATCGACAAGGCGGTCCTGTACGGCCGCGAGGCGTACATCGCCGACGAGTTGCAGCGCACGATGCTGCCCGAGACGCTGCCGCGCCCGACCGGGGTGCGGCTCGCCTCGCGCTATCTGCCGGCCGCCGAGACCGCCCGCGTCGGCGGCGACTGGTACGACGCGATCCCGCTGCCCGGCAGCCGGGTCGCCCTGGTCGTCGGCGATGTCATGGGGCACTCCATGACCTCGGCGGCGATCATGGGCCAGCTGCGGACGACCGCGCAGACCCTCGCGGGGCTCGACCTGCCGCCCCAGGAGGTCCTGCACCATCTGGACGAGCAGGCCCAGCGGCTCGGCTCGGACCGGATGGCCACCTGCCTCTACGCGGTCTACGACCCGGTCTCGCACCGCATCACCATCGCCAACGCCGGACATCCGCCGCCGGTGCTGCTGCACCTGGGCGGGCGTGCCGAGGTGCTGCGGGTGCCGCCGGGCGCGCCCATCGGGGTGGGCGGCGTGGACTTCGAGGCCGTGGAGCTGGACGCCCCGGCGGGCGCCACGCTGCTGCTGTACACGGACGGCCTCGTCGAGTCCCGGCTGCGGGACGTGTGGACCGGCATAGAGCAGCTGCGCGAACGCCTCGCGGCGACCGCCCAGCTGACGGGTCCGGACCATCCGCCGCCCCTGGAGGCGCTCTGCGACGAGGTGCTCGACATGCTCGGGCCGGGCGACCGGGACGACGACATCGCGCTGCTCGCCGCCCGCTTCGACGGCATCGCGCCGAGCGACGTCGCGTACTGGTTCCTGGAACCGGAGAACGCGACACCGGCCCGCGCCCGCAGGCTGGCCCGCAGCGCGCTGGTCCGCTGGGGCCTCGAAGAGCTGACCGACTCGGTGGAGCTGCTGGTCAGCGAGGTCGTGACGAACGCCGTGCGGTACGCGTCGCGGCCGATCACGCTGCGGCTGCTCCGTACGGACGTACTGCGCTGCGAGGTCGGCGACGACGTCCCGCAGCTGCCCCGACTGCGCCAGGCACGCGCCACCGACGAGGGAGGCCGCGGCCTGTACCTGGTCAACAAGATGGCGCGGCGCTGGGGCGCCACGCGGCTGAGCACCGGAAAGGTGGTCTGGTTCGAAGTGAACCGGAGCTAGCGCGCACAGTGCCTCCGTACAGGGCACAGCGCCCGTACGGGGAAGGCGCCCGGAACCTCGAAGGTTCCGGGCGCCTTTCCTTTCGCCGTGCGCGGGGCGGCCGTCAGTCCCTGCGGGGCCCGCGGTCGTCGGGATCGTCGGGGATCTCGATCGTCTCCGTGGGCATCGGCTCGTGCGTGGGCGGCTTGGACGACGGGCTCTGCGACGGCGGCTTGGACGACGGCGTCTGCGACGGCGGCTTGGAGGACGGGCTCTGCGTCGGAGGCTTGGACGTGGGGTCCTTCTCCGGCTTCGTCGGCGTGCTCGACGGCTTGGCCGGCTCCTTGGACGGCGTGGGCTCGGGGGGCGGCGCGATGGCCGCGCCCATGTTCGTGTCGAGGTCGAACTCGCTCGGCGAGCCCATCGCGTCGAACGTGTACGCCGCCCAGATCTCGGCCGGGAAGCTGCCGCCGTCGACGCGCGGCCGGCCGCCGGCGCCCTTCATGGAGACCTGCTTGTTCTTCTCGGGGGTGCCGGGGGCGCCCTCGCCGAACAGGCCGACGGAGGTGACCAGCTTCGGCGTGTAGCCGGTGAACCAGGCCGACTTGTTGTCGTCGGAGGTACCGGTCTTGCCGGCGACGTCCTGCGCGGGGTTGCGCACCGCGTGGCCCGTGCCGTCGTCGACCACGCCGGTCAGCACGGAGGTCAGCGAGTCGGCGGTGCCGCGCTTGACCACCTCCTCGCCGATCGGGTCGGGCAGGTCGATCGTGCGGTCCTTGTGCTCGACGGAGCCGACGAGGGCCGGGGTGACCTTCTTGCCGTGGTTGTCGAGCGTGGCGTAGACGCCCGCCATCTCCAGCGGGCTCGCGCCCATGGAGCCGAGGGTCTGGGCGGGTACGGCGGGCAGGCCCTTCACGTCCATGCCGAGCTTGCCGGCCGTCTCCATGACCTTCGGCATGCCGACGTCCACGCCCATCTGCGCGAAGACGGAGTTGATGGACTTGTTCATCGCCTTCTGCACGGTGACGGGACCGTAGTCGACGTGGTCCTCGTTGGGCGGTGCGAAGGCGACGTCGCTGCCCCGGACCGGGCGCCCGCTGGTGCCGTCGTAGACGGTGCTCGCCGTGATCGGCGTGCCGTCCCGCGTGGTGGCGCCCTCCTCCAGGGCCGCGGCGAGGATCAGCGGCTTGAAGGTGGAGGCCGACTGGTAGTCGCGGCGGGTGGCGTTGTTCGTGAAGTGCTTCACGTAGTCCTCGCCGCCGTACATGGCGAGCACCTTGCCGGTCTTCGGGTCGACGGACGCCGCGCCCGCCTGGACGCGGGCGTCGGCCTTGTTGTGCTTCCGGTCGAGCTTGTCGTTCAGCTTCCTGTCGACGGCCTGTTCGAGCTGCTTCTGCTTCTTGGGGTCGATGTTCAGCGTCACGGTGTAGCCGCCGGCCTCGAACTCGGCCTCGGTGAGGCCGCTGTTGCGCAGGACCTCCCGCTTGGCCTCCTCCACGAGGTAGCCGATCTGTCCCTCGCGGCCGGGCGGGGGCTTGGGCGGCTCGGGCTTGGGGAAGACGAGTTTCGCCCGCTTGCCCGCGTCGAGCCAGCCCTCCTCGACCATGTTGTCCAGGACGTAGTTCCAGCGCTGCTTGACGAGCTTCCTGCCGGTCGGCGTGGCGGAGGTCCAGTCGTACTGGCTCGGGGCCTGCAGGAGGGCGGCGAGATAGGCGCCCTGGTCCACGTCCAGTTCCTTGGCGTCGATGCCGTAGTACGCCTGGGCGGCGGCCTGGATGCCGTAGGCGCCGCGGCCGTAGTAGCTGGTGTTGATGTAACCCGCGAGGATGTAGTCCTTGCTCTTCTCGCGGTCCACCTTCAGCGAGATGACCAGCTCCTGCAGCTTGCGGCTGACGGTCTGGTCCTGGCTGAGGTAGTAGTTCTTCACGTACTGCTGGGTGATCGTGGAGCCGCCCTGCTTGCCCTTGCCGGTCACCGTGTTGAGCACACCGCGGGCCGTGCCCTTGAAGTCGACGCCCTCGTCCTTGTAGAAGGACTTGTTCTCGGCGGCGACGAAGGCCTTCTGGACCGGCTTCGGGACCTTGGACAGGTCGACGATCTCGCGGTTCACGTCACCGGTGCGGGCGATGACGTCGCCGTTGCTGTACCGGTACACGTTGCTCTGCATCTTCGCCGCGGCATTCCCCTGGGGAATGTCGACGACCATGTACAGGATCACGAAACCGAGTATGCCGAGCAGGCAGAACCCGAGGAACGTCCCGAGGAGCTTCTTCCAGGTGAAGAAGCGGCGTATGCCGGTGCGCTTGCCGCCGGACGGGCGCCCGCGCGCTGCCCTGCGGGCACCGCGCGTCCGCGCTTGTCGTTCTTCGGCTCGGCCCATGACTGAGAGTGCTCCGCTTCCGTCTCGTACGAGCCGTACGCCTCGTACGTCCCGTCTTCTCACTGGCAAGTCAGCTTGTCTTTGGTCAGCTCATGAAGCTAACACCGCACCTGGGGACAAAGGTCATCCGATCCGGTCTTTTGCGGACGTGACAATGAGCACCCGCCCTTAGGAACCGACGTTTTCCGGCCCCGGAAGGTTGCCCTCTTCTCGCACTCGTGATCTCCGGGAGAAATGCGGGAGCCCGCTCTACACGGGGCGTATACATCGCACGTATACACACGATGTAGAGTGCTCGGCATGTCCATTGGCCACACCCTTCTGGGTCTTCTGGAGTCCGGTCCCCGGCACGGCTACGACCTCAAGCGCACCTTCGACGCGAAGTTCGGGCACGACAAGCCGCTGCACTACGGGCAGGTCTACTCGACCATGTCCCGCCTGCTGAAGAACGGCCTCGTCGAGGTCGACGGCATCGAGGCGGGCGGCGGTCCCGAGCGCAAGCGCTACGCGATCACCGAGGCCGGCATCACCGATGTCCAGCGCTGGCTCGCCACCCCCGAGAAGCCGGAGCCCTACCTCCAGTCGACCCTCTACACCAAGGTCGTCCTCGCGCTCCTCACCGGCCGCGACGCCGCCGAACTCCTCGACGTGCAGCGCGCCGAACACCTGCGCCTGATGCGCGTCCTCACCGACCGCAAGCGCAAGGGCGACCTCGCCGACCAGCTCATCTGCGACCACGCGCTCTTCCATCTCGAAGCCGATCTGCGCTGGCTGGAACTGGCCGCCGCGCGCCTCGGCAGGCTCGCCCAGGAGGTGCGCCCCGCATGACCCCCGCAGGTTCCCTTCTCACGGCGCGCGCACTGCGCAAGGCCTACGGACCCACGACCGCCCTCGACGGCGCCGCCTTCTCCATCCACCCCGGCGAGGTCGTCGCCGTCATGGGCCCCTCGGGCTCCGGCAAGTCGACCCTGCTGCACTGTCTCGCCGGGATCGTCCGCCCCGACGAGGGCTCCATCACCTACGACGGCCGCGAACTGACCGGCATGCCGGACGCGGCGCTCAGCGCGCTGCGCCGCGGCGAGTTCGGCTTCGTCTTCCAGTTCGGGCAGCTCGTGCCGGAGCTGACCTGCGTCGAGAACGTCGCCCTGCCGTTGCGGCTCAACGGTGTGAAGCGCAAGGACGCCGAGGCGGCCGCCCGCACGTGGCTGGAGCGCCTGGAGGTCGACGACGTCGCCGCCAAGCGCCCCGGCGAGGTCTCCGGCGGCCAGGGCCAACGCGTCGCCGTCGCCCGCGCGCTCGCCCCCGGCCCGCGCGTCGTCTTCGCCGACGAACCGACCGGCGCCCTCGACTCGCTCAACGGCGAGCGCGTCATGGAACTGCTGACCGACGCCGCCCGCTCGACCAACGCCGCCGTCGTCCTGGTCACCCACGAGACCCGGGTCGCCGCCTACTCCGACCGCGAGGTCGTCGTGCGCGACGGCAGGTCGCGCGACATGGAGCCCGCCCTATGAGCCGGGCCACCCGCGCCGGGGCACGCACCGCGCCCCCTCCGCCGGCCGCCCCGGCGGGCAGCCGCGGCGTGCTCCACGACCTCGCCCTGGGCATACGTTTCGCCGTCGGCGGGGGCCGTGAGGGCTGGACCCGCACGATCCTGACCGCCGTCGGCGTCGGCCTCGGCGTGGCCCTGCTGCTCGGCGCGTCCTCCGTGCCGAACCTGCTGCAGAACCGTGAGAACCACACGGCGGCCCGCTCCGGCGACGACTTCTCCGGCAGGCCCACCGAACGGAGCGACTCCACCGTCCTCCAGCGGGACGCCCCGACCGACTTCCGCGACTCCACGGTGGGCGGCCGCGTCCTGCGCGCCGAGGGCCGGCACCCGGTCCTGCCGCCCGGCCTGGAGAAGATCCCGGCGGACGGCGAGATGGTCGTCTCGCCCGCCCTGCGCGACCTCCTCGACAGCGCCGAGGGCGCCCTGCTGAAGGAGCGCTTCAGCGCCTACCGCGTCGTCGGCACCATCGGCGACGCGGGCCTGGTCCACCCCCAGGAGCGCTACTTCTACGCGGGCTCCGCCGCCCTGACCCAGGCCAAGGGCGGCCACCGCGTCGCCGAGTTCGGCCACCAGGAGCCCGCCGAACCCTTCGACCCGCTGCTGGTCGTCCTCGTCGTCCTGATGTGCGTGGTCCTGCTGACCCCGGTCGTCATCTTCATCGGCACCGCCGTCCGCTTCGGCGGCGAGCGGCGCGACCGGCGCCTCGCCGCGCTGCGCCTGGTCGGCGCCGACGCCCGCACGGTGCGGTGGATCGCGGCGGGTGAGGCCCTGTGCGGCGCGCTGCTCGGTCTCGCCGTGGGCGGTGTGCTGTTCCTCGCCTCGCGGCAGCTGGTCGGCACGGTCGACATGTGGCAGATCAGCGCCTTCCCCGCCGACCTGACGCCGGTGCCCGCGCTCGCCGCACTGGTCCTCGCGGCCGTCCCGGTCACCGCCGTCGCCGTCACGCTGATCTCGCTGCGGGCGGTGTCCATCGAGCCGCTGGGCGTGGTCCGCAGCGCCAAGGTCCGCAGGCGCCGGCTGTGGTGGCGCGTGCTGATCCCGGTCCTCGGACTCGGCATCCTGCTGGCCTCGGGACGCGCCGGGGGCGACTACGCGCCACCGGTCCTCGGCATCGGCGCGGGCGCGACCCTGACCCTGGTGGGCCTCGCGGCGCTGCTGCCCTGGCTCGTCGAGGCGAGCGTGTCCCGGCTGCGCGGCGGCCCGGTGCCCTGGCAACTGGCCGTACGACGGCTCCAGTTGAGCAGTGGCACGGCGGCCCGCGCGGTGAGCGGCATCACGGTCGCGGTGGCCGGCGCGGTCGCCCTGCAGATGCTGTTCGGCGCGATGCACGACGACTTCAACCGGGTGACCGGGGTGGACACCGCCCGCGCCAAGATCTCCGTGCGCGCGGACGTCGGCGACGCCGCGCTCGCCGACGAGATGATCGAGGGGTTCCGTGCGACCAAGGGTGTCAGGCGGGTCATCGCCACGGTGAGCACGTACGCGGTCAAGCCCGGCAAGCTCGCCGGCGAGAACCCCATGCGGCCCACCACGGAGCTGACCGTCGGCACCTGCGCGAACCTGCGCGAGCTGGCCCGTATCGGCGACTGCCGGGACGGCGACACCTTCGTCGTGCACACCGGGGACAAGGAGATGAACCGGTGGGTGGACCAGTCGGCCCGCCCCGGCAAGCAGCTCGACCTGAACCCCGTGAGCTGGGACGAGCCCGGCCACCGGCACCAGTTGTGGACGCTGCCCGCCGACGCGCGCGAGGTCCGCGCCCGGCCCGACCCGGGCGGCGAACTCCACGACGGCGTCTACGCCACTCCGGGCGCCGTCGATCGGGCCAAGCTGGTCGACGCCACGACGAGCGCCATGATCCAGATCGACCCGGACGTCCCGGACGCCGAGGAGTACGTCCGCAACACCGCGGCCCGCCTCGACCCGTTCCTCGGCGTGATGACGCTGCGCGAGGTCGAGCGCGACCAGCAGTACGCGACCGTGCACACCGGCCTCCAGGTCGGCGCGCTGGCGACGATGACGCTCATCGCGGCCTCGATGCTGGTGTCGACGCTGGAGCAACTGCGCGAGCGCAGGCGCCTGCTGGCGGTGCTCAGCGCCTTCGGCACGCGGCGCGGCTCGATGGCGTGGTCGGTGCTGTGGCAGACGGCGATCCCGGTCGTGGTGGGCCTCGCGCTCGCCGTCGTGGGCGGCCTGAGCCTCGGTCATGTCATGGTCCGCATGATCCGGAAGTCGGTCACCGACTGGTGGCTGTTCGTGCCCCTGACCGCGGCGGGCGCGGTGCTGGTCGCCCTGGTGACGCTGCTCAGCCTGCCGCCGCTGTGGCGGATGATGCGGCCCGAGGGCCTGCGCTCGGAGTAGCCCCTTGCGGCAGGCGGCTGTCGCCGGTGCGGGTCACACCACCCGCACCGGCAACGGCCGCACCGCCCCCCGCAGGGCCTGCGCCAGCTCCTCGTACTCGGCGGCCCGCGCGGCGCCCGTCCGCATGGCGAGCGCGATCCGCCGGGTCGGCGCCGGGTCGGCGAAGTACCCGGTGAGCAGCTGGTTGCTGCGGCTGGTCTCCACGCGCACGGCGGTGCGCGGCAGCAGCGTCACCCCGAGACCGCCGGCGACGAGCTGGACGAGCGTGGAGAGCCCGGCGGCGGTCGTGGTCACGGGGGCGTCCGCGCGGCCCGCCTCCCGGCAGATGTCCAGCGCCTGGTCGCGCAGGCAGTGCCCCTCGTCGAGCAGCAGCAGGTTCAGCTCCTTCAGCGCCTCGCGGGGGATGCCCTCGCGGCCGCCGAGCCAGTGGTCGAGCGGCGTGACGAGCACGAAGTCCTCGTCGAAGAGGGGCAGCTCCGTCACCCCCGGGACGCCGAGCGGCACCGCGAGCAGCAGCAGGTCGAGCCGTCCGGCCGTGAGCCCGTCGAGCAGCGAGGAGGTCTGCTCCTCGTGCACCTGGAGGTCCAGGTCCGGGTAGGTCTCGTGGACGAGCGCGATCACCGTCGGCAGCAGGTACGGTGCGACGGTCGGGATCACGCCGAGGCGCAGCGCCCCGGTGAAGGGCGCCTTGACGGCGTCCGCCTCCTCCAGGAGCGCCTCGACCTCGCCGAGGACGGCCCTGACCCGTACGGCCAGGCGTTCCCCCGCCGAGGAGAGCAGCACCTTGCGGGTGGTGCGCTCCAGGAGCTGGACGCCCAGGGCCTCCTCCAGGGCGGCCACGGCGCCGGAGAGCGCGGGCTGGCTCATCCCGATCGCGGCGGCGGCGTCCCTGAAGTGCAGATGTTCGGCCACCGCGGCGAAGGCGCGCAGCTGCGCCAGGCTGGGCTGCCTGCCGCCGTTCTGCCTGCCCCTATTTATGGCTCTCACTGATAGCCACCTCCGATCAACACGACCCACTCTAGCTATTTCCCTAATCAATGCCCCCTGTGCCACCATCGGCATCAGTCCAACCCCCCAGGAAACTCCTCAAAAGGGCGTTTCTCTGTCGCAAGGAGTACGTGTGCTCACTGTCGGTGACAAGTTCCCCGAGTTCGACCTGACCGCCTGTGTCTCCCTGGAGAAGGGCGCGGAGTTCGAGCAGATCGACCACAAGACCTACGAGGGCAAGTGGAAGATCGTCTTCGCGTGGCCCAAGGACTTCACCTTCGTGTGCCCGACCGAGATCGCCGCGTTCGGCAAGCTGAACGACGAGTTCGCCGACCGTGACGCCCAGATCCTCGGCTTCTCCGGTGACTCCGAGTTCGTGCACCACGCCTGGCGCAAGGACCACCCGGACCTGACCGACCTGCCCTTCCCGATGCTGGCCGACTCCAAGCACGAGCTGATGCGTGCCCTCGGCATCGAGGGCGAGGACGGCTTCGCGCAGCGCGCCGTCTTCATCGTCGACCAGAACAACGAGATCCAGTTCACGATGGTGACCGCCGGTTCCGTGGGCCGTAACCCCAAGGAGGTCCTGCGGGTCCTCGACGCCCTGCAGACCGACGAGCTGTGCCCCTGCAACTGGAGCAAGGGCGACGAGACCCTCGACCCGGTCGCGCTGCTCTCGGGCGAGTGAACGGGAGCTACTGACATGGCACTCGACGAACTGAAGTCCGCCGTACCGGACTACGCCAAGGACCTGAAGCTCAACCTCGGCTCGGTCATCGGCAACAGCGACCTGCCGCAGCAGCAGCTGTGGGGCACCGTGCTGGCCTGCGCCATCGCGTCCCGCTCCCCGCGGGTGCTGCGCGAGCTGGAGCCCGAGGCGAAGGCGAACCTCTCCCCCGAGGCGTTCACCGCCGCCAAGTCGGCCGCCGCCATCATGGCGATGAACAACGTCTTCTACCGCACGCGCCACCTGCTCTCCGACCCGGAGTACGGGACCATGCGCGCCGGTCTGCGGATGAACGTCATCGGCAACCCGGGCGTGGAGAAGGTCGACTTCGAGCTGTGGTCCCTCGCGGTCTCCGCGATCAACGGCTGTGGCCAGTGCCTGGACTCGCACGAGCAGGTCCTGCGCAAGGCCGGCGTCGACCGCGAGACCATCCAGGAAGCCTTCAAGATCGCCGCCGTCATCCAGGCGGTCGGCGTCACGCTGGACTCCGAGGCCCACCTCGCCTGATCACCAGGCACAGTCGGCCCAGAACACGGAAAAGGGGCCCGGAACCTATGGTTCCGGGCCCCTTTCCCGTGTGTCGGCCTACTGCTGCGGCGGCGGATCGGAGGCGGAGACCTCCGTCGCCGTGGCGCCCCGGGGCCGCGGCGCCTGCTTCAGCGCGGCCTCGCGGGAGTACGCGCGCAGATAGCCGACGACCGTGTTCGTGACGGCGACCAGCGGGACCGCCACGACCGCCCCGCCGATCCCGGCGACCATGCCGCCCGCGGCGACGGAGAGGATCACCGCCAGCGGATGCACCCGCACCGCGCGGCCGAGGATGAACGGCTGCAGGATGTGCCCCTCGATCTGCTGCACGGCGAGGACCACCAGCAGCGCCATCACCGCGGTGAACACGCCCTGCGTCACGAGCGCGACGACGACCGCGAGGGCGCCGGAGACCACGGCGCCGACCAGCGGCACGAACGAGGCCAGGAAGATGATGACGGCCAGCGGGACCGCCATCGGCACCCCGAGGAAGTAGATGCCGAGGCCGATGAAGATGGCGTCGATCATGGCCACTATCACCGTGCCGCGCACATAGGCGGTGAGCGTGCGCCAAGCCCTCGGGCCCGCGCCGGCGATCCCCGGCCGCGCCTGGGCCGGCACCAGTTTGAGGAACCACTGCCAGATGCGCCGGCCGTCGTACAGCAGGAACAGCGTCGAGAACATCGCGAGCAGGATGCCGGTCAGCGCCTCGACGATGACCGTGACGCCTTCGAGGCCCGCGGAGGTCAGCTCCTCGGTGTTGGCGCCGACCGCGTCACGCAGACTCGTGGCGATGTCGTTGATCTGGTCCTCGGTCACGTGGAAGGGGCTGTTGAGCAGCCACTTGCGCAGGTCCTCGATGCCGTCCTGGACCTGCCCGGACAGCTTGTCGGCGTTCTCCATGACCTGCCAGACCACGAACCAGCCGACCAGGCCCATGATGACGAAGCCGAGGATCGCCGTGACCGCGGTCGCCAGGCCGCGCGGCAGACCGATCCTGCGCAGCCGGGCCACCGTGGGCTGGAGCAACGCGGTGATCAGCAGCGCGGCCACGAAGGCCAGCACCACGAGCTGCACCGCGCTGATGACCTTCATCAGGACCCAGAGCGTGCCCGCGAGGACCAGCAGCCGCCAGCCGGCCTCGGCGGCGACCCGCATCCCCCACGGCACGGCCGCCGCGGGGTCGGGTCTGGCCGCCACGTCCGGTGCGTACGCGGGCGGCGGCGGCACCTGCTCGTGCTCCGCGCCCGGCACGTCGTCGGACTCGTCGATGTCCTTGTCGCGCTGCTCGTTCAACTTCTGGCCCACCTCGCTCAGTCCGGCTCCCAGCCGGCCGAGCCACCCTGGCATTCGCGACATGATCCGTCCTCTACCCCCGTCTTTCCCCACCACTCCCCCCGCGGCTGTCCGCACCGACCGTACACGGGAGAGACCCCCCACCGAAGGACGGTGGAGGGTCTCCCGAGTCGAGCGCGGTACGGCCGCCGATCGTGGCCTAGTACCAGTGGTTGTTCTGCCAGAAGCCCCAGGCGCCGCACGGGCTGCCGTAGCGGTCGTTCATGTAGTTCAGGCCCCACTTGATCTGCGTGGCCGGGTTGGTCTGCCAGTCGGCGCCCGCCGAGGCCATCTTGGAACCGGGCAGCGCCTGGACGAGGCCGTAGGCGCCCGAGGAGGCGTTGGACGCCTTGTAGTTCCACGTGGACTCGTGGTTGACGATGTTGCTGAAGCACTGGAACTGGTCGCCGGGGACCATCTGCCGTGCCATCGCCTGGACCTGGGCGACCGTGTAGGAGCCCTGCGGCGAGAAGTCACCGGCGTCGCGGGTGGAGGAACGGCTGGCCTTGGTCTCGGCCTTCTCCTCGCGCTCCTTCTCCTTCTTCGCGGCGGCCTTCTGCGCCTTCTCGGCCGCCTCCGCCTTCTCCGCGGCCTTCTGCTTCTCGATCGCCGAGGCGGCGGCCTGCTTGCGGGCCTCCTCCGCGGCGGTCTTCTTGGCGGCGGTGTCGGCGGCCATGGCCTGCGCGTCGGCCTGCTGCGTCAGGGACGCGGTCTGAACCTGGGCCTGCTGGCCCGAGGGGATCTCTGCGAGGAGGGTCGCGTCGCTCGCCGCTGCCTCGAAGTCGTTCGAGTTCGAGGGCTGGGTGTTGCCCGAGGCGACACCCACGACGGCTCCGACGGTGGTGACCGCGGTGGCGGACGCCACGGCGAATCCCCGGACCGAAATCCGGCTCACACGGTTTCCTTCCAGCATCGCCCGCATAGGTGACCTCGCGGACGCAATCGTGCCCCTGGCGCTGGCCTCCGCTTGCGATCGGTCACGGGAGGCACGGGCCCGGTGGACAACTCCCCCAAGGGGAGCGCCGCGTGGTGCTCGGGCGGCATGCGACGGCCACTATGAAGTTCTGGGGTTCAGTACCGCTGGGGGTACAGGTGTGTCGCATGCGGGGCCTGACAGGACTGAGACTCTGCCCCAGCCGGACACCGCAAGGCAATTCTCCGTTGCGTGGGAAAGCTCACACCCCGTTTGCCCCAGGAGTTTTTCGGAAAGAGGCGCGCACGACAACGCCGCCCGGCTAGGCTCCTTGGCTTCACCGGACGGCGTCAATTGCCGGGCATACAGCGTGAACTGACTCAGATGTGACCGTCCTCCAGCATTTCGGTCACCAGGGCCGCGATCTGCGAGCGCTCCGAACGGGTGAGGGTCACGTGTGCGAAGAGCGGATGCCCTTTCAGTTTCTCCACGACGGCCACCACGCCGTCGTAGCGCCCCACTCGGAGGTTGTCGCGCTGGGCGACGTCATGGGTGAGGACGACCCGGGAGTTCGCCCCGATGCGGGACAACACCGTCAGCAGGACGTTCCGCTCCAGGGATTGGGCCTCGTCCACGATCACGAACGCGTCGTGCAGCGAGCGGCCGCGGATGTGGGTGAGCGGCAGCACCTCCAGCATGCCGCGCGCGGTGACCTCCTCGATGACCTCCTTGCCGGCCACCGAACCGAGCGTGTCGAAGACCGCCTGCGCCCAGGGGCCCATCTTCTCGGCCTCGGTGCCGGGCAGATAGCCCAGTTCCTGGCCGCCGACCGCGTACAGCGGGCGGAAGACCATCACCTTCTGGTGCTGTCTGCGCTCCAGGACGGCCTCCAGGCCCGCGCAGAGCGCGAGCGCCGACTTGCCGGTGCCGGCGCGGCCGCCCATCGAGACGATCCCGATGTCGGGGTCCAGGAGCAGATCGAGCGCGATCCGCTGTTCGGCGCTCCTGCCCTTGATGCCGAAGACCTCCCGGTCGCCGCGCACGAGCCGGACGTTGCCCTCGGCGGTGACGCGGCCGAGGGCCTTGCCCCGCTCGGACTGGATGGTCAGGCCGGTGTGGACGGGCAGGCCGGCGGCCTCGGGCACGTACAGGTGGTCCTCCTCGAAGAGGAGGTCCACCTGCTCCGCCGTCAGGGCCAGTTCGGACATGCCGGTCCAGCCGGAGTCCGTGATGGCCAGTTCCGCGCGGTACTCCTCGGCGAGGAGCCCGACGGAGGACGCCTTGATCCGCAGCGGCAGGTCCTTGGAGACGACCGTGACGTCGTATCCCTCCGCCTGGAGGTTGCGCGCGACGGCGAGGATCCGGGAGTCGTTGTCCCCCAACCGGTAGCCGGCCGGGAGCACGCCGGGATCGGAGTGGTTGAGCTCGACGCGCAGCGAGCCGCCCAGGTCCCCGAGGGGGATCGGGGCGTCCAGGCGGCCGTGCCGGACGCGGAAGTCGTCCAGCAGGCGCAGGGCCTGCCGGGCGAAGTAGCCGAGCTCCGGATGGTGCCGCTTGGCCTCCAGCTCCGTCACCACGACGACGGGCAGCACGACTTCGTGCTCGTCGAAGCGGGTCAGGGCGTTCGGGTCGGCCAGCAGGACGCTGGTGTCGAGAACATAGGTGCGCCTGTCGGGCATGCGGCGCTTTGTGCTGGTCACCACGGAAGGACGTACCCCCTCGGATGAGGTCGGGGAGCGACGGGAGGGAATCCGGGCGGACTGGCGGGTGTGATCCAGGCCGGACGCGGCCGCGATGCGCGGGCCGAGCGCCGGCCCTCCACGTCGCCCGCGCTGTTCACACGGTCGTCCTGGTGCAAGGGGCCTCCCGGGCGGACGGCTGTTCGCCGTCCGCTGAGATACGACGTCCCTTTCGGACACTGCGCGGACGTCGACCTGGAAGGCTTATTCCCTCGAACAAGCGCGGCCATGCCAAGGCATATGACGACGCGTTGGTTAACTCCGGGTTACCCCGACCTCAGGGGCGTACGCGGGTCAGCCGCCGTAGCGGCGGTGGCGGGCGGCGTAATCGCGCAGCGCACGCAGGAAGTCGACCTTCCGGAAGGCCGGCCAGAAGACTTCGCAGAAGTAGTACTCGGAGTGAGCGGACTGCCAGAGCATGAAGCCCGACAGGCGCTGCTCGCCGCTGGTGCGGATCACCAGGTCGGGGTCCGGCTGGCCGCTGGTGTAGAGGTGCTTGGAGATGAGGTCGATGTCGACGCTCTCCGCGACCTCCTCCAGGCTCGTGCCCTTGTCGGCGTGGTCCAGGAGCAGCGAGCGCACGGCGTCGGCGATCTCCTGGCGGCCGCCGTAGCCCACCGCGACGTTGACGAGTATCCCGGTGTTGTCATGGGTGGCCTGTTCGGCTTCCTTCATGACGGCCTGCGTGCGGGCGGGCAGCAGGTCGAGCGCGCCGACGTGGTGCACGCGCCAGCGGCCGTCCGCGACGAGGGAGCGGACCGTGGCCTCGATGATGCCGAGGAGCGGGGTCAGCTCCTCCTCGGGCCGGTCGAAGTTGTCGGTGGAGAGCATCCACAGCGTGACGACCTCGACGTCGGTCTCCGCGCACCAGCCGAGGAACTCCTCGATCTTGTACGCGCCCGCCTGGTGGCCCTGAGCGGTGGTCCCGCCGGACGCCTTCGCCCAGCGGCGGTTGCCGTCGAGGATGACCCCGATGTGCTTGGGCACCTGGTCGTGGTCGAGGCGGCCTTCCACCCGGCGTGCGTAAAGTCCGTACACCAGGTCGCGCAGGTTCACGTGTGTCAGCCCCTCCAGCAGATGGTGGTCCCAAGGGGTGTGCGTAGGGCAGTCCCCGAGGGCGACACCCTACCGCTGCGCGGGCCGCCCTCCGAAGTCGGGTGCCCGCCGCTGAAGTAGCTTCATCCTCATGAACGACACCTTCGTGTACCGCCCGGCCCCGGACCGCTACGACACCATGGAGTACCGGCGCACGGGCCGCAGCGGCCTGAAGTTGCCCGCGGTCTCCCTCGGCCTCTGGCACAACTTCGGTGACGACAAGGCCCTGGACACGCAGCGCGCGATCCTGCGCCGCGCCTTCGACCTGGGCGTCACGCACTTCGACCTGGCGAACAACTACGGGCCGCCGGCCGGTTCGGCCGAGCTGAACTTCGGCAAGCTCTTCGCGCAGGACTTCGCCCCCTACCGCGACGAACTGGTCATCTCGACCAAGGCCGGGTACCTCATGCACCCCGGCCCGTACGGCGAGTGGGGCAGCCGCAAGTACCTGCTGTCCTCGCTGGACGCCTCGCTGCGGCGGATGGGCCTCGACTACGTCGACGTCTTCTACTCCCACCGCTTCGACCCGGACACCCCGCTGGAGGAGACGATGGGCGCGCTCGCGTCCGCCGTCCGCCAGGGCAAGGCGCTCTACGTGGGCGTGTCCTCGTACAACAGCGAGCAGACCGCCGAAGCGGCGCGGCTGCTGCGGGAGATGGGGGTGCCGGCGCTCATCCACCAGCCGTCGTACTCGATGATCAACCGCTGGACGGAGGAGGACGGCCTCCTGGACACGCTGGAGCGGGCCGGGATGGGCTGCATCTCCTTCGTGCCGCTCGCGCAGGGGCTGCTCACGAACAAGTACCTGAAGGGCATCCCGGAGGGGTCGCGCGCCACGCAGGGCAAGTCCCTGGACCCCGAGCTGCTGAGCGAGGAGGTCGTGCGCCGGCTGAACGGGCTCAACGACATCGCGGCGGGCCGCGGCCAGTCGCTCGCCCAGCTCGCCCTGAACTGGGTGCTGCGGGACGAGCGGATGACGTCGGCGCTGATCGGCGCCTCCAGCGTCGCGCAGCTGGAGGAGAACGTGGCGGCGCTCGCGGGCCCGAAGCTGACGGAGACGGAACTGGCCGCCATCGACACCTTCGCGGTGTCGACGCCCGGCACCAACATCTGGGCCGGGCGCGGCTGACACCGGCCGGTCAGTGCCCGGGGCGCGGGCGGTCGAACCAGGCGCCCGCGTCCCCCCGGGCCAGCAGGACGATCACCGCGATGGCGCCGAGCAGCGGCAGGAGGCCGCCGGGGTTGCCGTTGGCCGCGCCGCCGAGCGCGCTCAGGGTCTGCAGCGCCATCAGGACGATGCACGCCACGCGGGTGCCGCCGCCGGCCCGCTGGAACCGCAGGGCCAGGCCCGCGGCCACCATGACCAGCACGTTCACTCCGACGGCGGCGCCCGCCGTCTCGGCGTCGCCGGTGGCGGCGATGACGACGGAGCCGAGCAGGACGAGCCCGGCGAGGACCCAGAGCACGATCTGCGCGGCGCGCACGGCGCCGGGCATCCGCTGCGGGGCCGTGGGGCCGTAGGCGTACGCGGGGTTTTGGGCGGGGCCGGGGTAGGCGGGCAGGCCCTCCTGGGGGTGCTGCTGCGGGGTGCTGGGGGGCGGCTGCGGCGAGGGAAAGTCGTTCGACATGTCCCTGACGATAACGAGGTGCGGCGACCTTGATCGTCGGGTTCCGGCGCCGTCATCGCCCGGCGATCGTCGGGTTCCGGGGCCTTGATCGTCCGGCGCGGGGACGCGGGCACAAAAAACGGGCCGGTCCGTGGGGGGGAGACGGACCGACCCGAGGGGGGGTTTCCACCATAACCCTTCGTAAGTGATTCTGCGTGCATTGGCGCGCCGCAACTACTCTCCGACACCGGACGGCGACTGCGAGAGGCCGTTCTGCCTGCGGAATCCGGGGTTCGGGGGCTGGTTTCGGCCGGGCGGTGCCGTACTCCGCACGGGGGACCCCGGGAACGTTCGCAGACTTGACGTGGTGCGGGGTGACGGCTCGCGGTGCCGTGCAGCCCCCTCCACCGCACGGCACCGCCCACGGAGCTTTGCTCACGCGAATTAGCCTTGGTCTGAACTTACGGGACGGCGAGGAGCAGATCGAGCCAGTATTGATAACGATGCGGAATCAAGGCTTCGATTTTGGGGCCCGCGGGGGCCTGTTCGGGACCCTCGTGGGCCTACCTGACGGTGTGACGCGTAGGCGAACTGTGCCCGGATGGGCCGTCAGCTCCCCTTTCGCGCCTTGCCGGCCACGATCTCCTCCATGTGCCGCTCGCCCCACGCGCCGAGGGGCCGCAGGGCCGCGTTGAGGGACTGGCCGAGGTCGGTCAGGGAGTACTCGACCTTCGGCGGCACCTGGCGGTAGACCTCGCGGTGCACGATGCCGTCCGACTCCAGCTCCCGCAGCTGCTGGATCAGCATCTTCTCGCTGACGCCGGGGACGCCGCGCCGCAGCTCCCCGAAGCGCAGCGTCCGGCCCGCGTGCAGCGCCCACAGGATCATGGGCTTCCATTTCCCGCCGACGACGTCCACCGCCGCGTCCAGCCCGCACGCGTACGACTTCCCTGCCTTCAGCACGGCGACTCCTCGGCTCACCGGGACACTTACCGGACCGACAGTACCGACCGCGCGCGGCCGACCCTACGGGTGCGGAGGCTTGCGGAGTTCGAAGAGGTGGCGGGTGCTGTGGGCGACGAAGGGGCCCTCGGCCTCGATCCGCTCGTGCAGTTCGCGCAGCCGCGGCCGGTAGGCCTCCACGCTGAAGCCGGGGACCATCCACACCACCTTGCGCAGGAAGTGGACGACGGCCCCGACGTCGAAGAACTCCATCCGCAGCCGCTCGGCCCGCAGGTCCACGACCTCCAGGCCCGCCGCCTCGGCCTCGGCGCGCTCCCGGTCGGGGTGGCGGGCCGCGCGCACCTCGGGCGGCTGCGGCCCGAGGAAGTACTCGACGACCTCGAAGGCGCTGGCGGGGCCGACGTGCTGCGCGAAGTACGTGCCGCCGGGGCGCAGCACGCGGGCGATCTCGCCGAAGCGGGCCCGCACCGGGTGGCGGCTGGTGACCAGGTCGAAGGCGCCGTCGGCGAACGGCAGCGGGGCGTCCTCCGGGGACGCGACGACCGCGACGCCGCGCGGGTGCAGCAGCGCGGTCGCCTTGGCCACGTTCGCGGGCCAGCCCTCCGTGGCGACGGCGAGCGGCGGCAGGGTGGTGGCGGAGGCGAGCACTTCGCCGCCGCCGGTCTGGACGTCGAGCGAGGCCCGCGCCCGCGCGAGACGGCGCGCCATCGCCTCGGCGTACCGCCAGGAGGGGCGCGCCTCGGTGGCCCTCCCCTCGAACCAGGAGAAGTCCCATCCCTCGGTGGGCGCGGCCTGCGCCTCGGCGACGAGGGCGTCGAAGGCGGTGGGGTCGGGTCGGTCACTGGGGGCGGTGGGGCCGTTGTTCATGGGAGAAGCCTGGCACTACGGGCTCACGGCGGGGCCGCCGACCCGCGGCGGGGTGTCGCGTCCCCGCACCCCCGCCCCGCCTCGCTCAGCCCGAACCGGTCGCTCCGCCCGAACCGGTCGCTCCGCGTGGGAAGGAGACCTCGACGCGGCGGTTCTTCTTGCGGCCCTCCTCCGAGCCGTTGTCCGCGATGGGGTAGTCCTCGCTGTATCCGCGTACGGAGAAGGTGACCTGGGGGCCGAGGTGGCCCGCCAGCTCGTCGTGCACGGCTTCGGCGCGGCGCTTGGACAGCTTCTTGCCGTGGCCGTAGGAGCCGAGGTTGTCCGTGAAGCCGAACACCCGGACGTCCGTGGCCTTCTGCGCCTTGGCCTCCTCGGCGATCGCCTTGATGCGGGCGCTCGCCTCGGGGTTCAGTTCCGCGCTGTCCTTGGGGAAGAGGACCTCCGCCTGGAGCGCGAACTTCACGTCCGTGTTGGTGTCCTCGCGGCGCTCCTCACCGCCGAGGTCCTCGACGACGGACTTGATGTCCAGCACCTTCGCGGGCGCGAGCGTGGCGCCGTCGGCGAGCTTCAGCCCCGGGCTGTTGGCGTCGACCTCGGGGGGCGGGGAGGTGGTGGTGCTGCCGGGGGGCGTGCTGGGGCCGCCGTCGGCCCATGCGGGGGCGGGGGTGAGGCAGAGGAGGGCCAGCGCGAGGGTTGCGGCGGCGCTTGCGCGGTGGGGGTGGCGGGTCATGGGTCACTCGCCGTCGGAGATTTCGAGGGGGGCGGGGGGCATGGCGCCTACTTGGAAATCGACCTTGGTCGTGCCTTCCGGGGGGGCGGGGAATTGGGCGTACCAGTCGGCGGTGTCTCCCCGCTTCACCCGGCCATCGAACTTGGTGCACAGGCACCGCCCTGACGTGTCCCTGAGAACGAGGTACTTCTTCTTCCCCTCGTTGTCGACCAGACTGGCTCCCGAGAGAGATCCACCGTTGGATCTCAATTCCCGCTCGTCACTGGCCCAGTTGGCACCCAACCATGACCGGTCTCCGTTGTTCTTCACCGTGCCGGAGACCGTGACAAAGCCACCTCCGTCCCGGACAGCCGAATGGATGGTGATGCTGACCTCGCCGTCCTTGGACTCCGCCAATACGCTGTCGGTCGAGGAAGCATCGTTCGGCTTCCCCTCATCGCCTCCGTGACTTCCACCAGTTTTTGATGAAGAAGGGCTCGCCTTCTCCGAACTGGCTTCACCGTCATCCCCACTGCCGCAGCCAGCGACCGTGAGGACCAGCCCGGTGGTGATCGCCACAGCGGTCATTGCCCTGCGGGCCATCATGGTGCGCCGAACACTCATCGCTACCGCTTCCTTCTTTCGTCGATCGCCGGTCAGTCGACCAAGTGGACAGAGAAGAGCACGGACGGGTCAGGAAGGTCATCCGGGTCGAATTCCTCCGGGTCGATCTCGAAGGACCCTTCACCGTCGCAGACGAACTTCACGTCCTTCTTCGGATCCGCCGAGGGATCCACATGACAGCGTGGCTTGACGACAGCGGTCGCATCGGCCTTGGCGTGCTGCGTCTCGGTGCCTGGGATGATCGAATCACCCACCGTGTAATTGGTCTCGATCGCTACACGGAACCCGGGGTATCCCTTCACCTCGACCGGCTCGACACCCCGGGTCCGGGAATCGTTCTCCGCCGCGAGGGCGTCGGCCGCCGCCTGGGCCGTGCCCATGCCGGTGATCTCGTACCCCGTCAGCCAGTCGAGCCAGTCGTCTCCCTGCCCGATGGACAGGCCAAGCCCCTCGACCAGATCGTCCCTCGACTCCTGGGCCGCCGCCAGAGCGGCCGCGTCAGCGGCGGACTGGGCGCCATTGCGCGCGGAGGCCGCCTGAGCGAAAGCGAAGAAGGCGAATGCGACGAAGAGCAGAATCCCCGTCAACCAGATGCAGATGAGAAGGCTCTGCCCTTGGTCACTTCGAAGGCGGCCTGTCAGCCACCACCGACCACGTCGTCGACCGCGTCCCCAATGGCTCCGGAGATCGTTCCATCCAGCCCGAGCTGGTCGATCAACGTGAAGATCCCCGCAATAAGAATCATGAGCCCCGCATACTCCACGAACCCCGCCCCCGCGTCCCGATCCCTCCCTCGGATGCGGGATGTCACCGTCACCGTCCAGTCGACCCAGACTTCGAGCACGCGTTCCTTCAGCACGACGGCTCCTTCTCTCCCACCCGATACCGCGCCCTTTGTGGTCAGAGGCAACGTACGCCACACGGCGTACGTCGGCAGCAACTCCGCGCGACGTATGCGGTTTCCGGGGTGCCCGGCCCGCAAGTTGGCGGATTACCTTCCCCCTCGGTGAGATCACCATGCACGAAGTCCCCTCCCGCGAACCGTGAGCTCAGCTCCGACTGTCCCACATCGCATTGCAGCCGCGAAGGGGTTTCGCACAGTTGCTGGCAGTTGAGGAAACCCGCTCATCAGCGCCCCAGAATCGAACCGAAGTCCGAGCCCGAGCCGAGGAACATTCCCGCCGCGATAAGGATCATCGTGGCGGGCAGCATGAAGACCAGGGTGACCATCGTCGCCTTGGGGATCGTTTTCGCCGCCCGGCGCCGGGAGTTCTGGGCGTCGGTGCGCCGCATGTCCGTGGCGATCTGGATCAGGGTGTCCGCGATGGGGGACCCCAGTTCCTCGCCCTGTTGCAGCGCGGAGACGAACTGCGCGACCTGCTCGGAGGCGTTGCGGCGGCGCAGCTCGTCGAAGGCCTGGCGGCGGCCGACGCCCATGTCCATCTGGCGCAGCGTGATGCGCAGTTCGTCCGCCCACGGACCCTCGTACCGCTCCGCCACCCGGTCCAGCGCCTGGCGGAAGCCGAGGCCGGCCGAGACGACGACCGCCAGGACGTCCAGGAAGTCCGGCAGGGTGCGGTCGATGACCTCGCGGCGTTCGCGGACGGCCTGCCAGATCAGGGCGTCCGCCGCCGTCGCCCCGAAGGCGAAGGTCAGCAGGCCGAGGAGCGGGGAGCCGTTGGTGAGGAAGACCAGGCCGAGGACGACGCCGAAGATGCCGTAGACCGCGCGCCGCGCCGCGTAGCGGTCGATCGTGAGGCCCCCGGGGTTGCCCGCCATGTCGATCCTGCGGCGCTTGGCGTCGACCCGTTTTCGGCCCATGAGGCGCAGGACGAGCGGTGCGAAGCGCATGCCGAGGCGGTCCACCGCCGAGCCCGCCGCCGAGACGCGGGTCCCACCGACCTCCAGGGCGAGGGCCAGGTCGGACGGCAGTTTGGCGTCCGCGCGGTACATCCGGACGCCCTGGCAGGCGCCGGCCACGGCGAGGCCCATCACCACGGCTAACAGCAGGCCCAGCACGGCAACTCCCTTGTCGCGTACGGCATCTCAGACCTCGATCTTGCCGAGGCGTCTGATCACGAAGAAGCCGATCCCGTACAGCCCGAGGGAGATCAGGATCAGCGTCTGGCCCACCGGGGAGCCGGTCACCCGGGCCAGGGCGCCCTCGTTGGAGGAGTTGATCAACAGCAGCGAGCCCAGGCCGAGCAGCGGGACCGTGAACGCCGTCGCGTTGACCTCCGACAGCATCGTGCGGACCTCGCGCCGCGTCTCCTTGCGGTCCTCCAGGGTCTGCGTGAGGTTGCGCAGGGAGTTGACCACCGTGCCGCCCGCCTTGTTGGACAGGACGAGCGTCGTCACGAGGACGATCAGCTCGCGGGAGGGCAGGCGTTCGGCCAGTTCGCCGAGGGTGTCGTCGATGGACCGGCCCAGCGCCAACTGGTGGGCGACGTGCGACAGTTCCTCGCCGGCCGGGGCCTCCAGCTCCTCCGCCGCCATGGCCAGCGACGTACGCAGGGCCAGTCCCGCCGCCGTCGCGTTGGCCAGGATGCGGGCCACGTCGGGGAGCTGGTTGATGAACGCCTCGATGCGTTTCTGGCGCTGCCAGTTGAGGAATGCGACCGCGCCCCATATCGCCACCACCCCCGCGATCGGGCCGAAGAAGGGCGCGAGGGTCGCCGCCGCCATCAGCCAGAGCGCGGCGACGACGGCCACGACGTAGGTGAAGAACTCGCCGGCGGTCACGTCCAGGCCCGTCGAGGAGAGGCGCAGCTGGATGTCCCGGCCGAGGCGCGTGCGGCGCAGCCTGCGGTCGACGGCGGCGAAGCGGCGCGCGCGGCCCGTCGGACCGTCGTCCCCGCCGCCGGGGCCGAGCGCCAGCCGGTCGATGAGGGCCTGGCGCTGGGCGCGCCCGGACGCGTACGCGTGGATGCCCGCGACGGCCAGCGTGCCGGTCAGGAGCGTGGCGCCGAGGGCGAGCGTCGCGGGATCGGTCATCGGTCGGCTCCCCGTCCGGTCATCGGCCGGCTCCCCACCTGGTCATCGGCCGGCTCCCCGTCTCGTCCTCGGTCGGCTCCCGATCTGGTCATCGGCCGGCTTGCCCACCTGGTCGTCGGGGCGGTCATCCGATCGCTTCCCTCGTGTCCAGTACGTCGATCGCCTCCGCCACGCCGTACGCCGGGGGCACCGGTTCGCCCGCGCCGTACAGCTTGTCGGCGATCTCGCGGGGCAGCGGCAGGTGCTCGAACCAGCCGCGCACGACGCGGTCGGTGCCGATCGGCTGCGCCACGAAGCGGGTGACCGGCGCGATGCGGAACTGCTGGCGGCCGTGCGAGACGAGCAGGACGATCTCGGAGACCTTGCGGGAGCCGTCGCTGTGCCGGGCGAGCTGGACGACCACGTCCACGGCCGAGTTGATCTGGTCCTTCAGGGCCTCGAAGGGGATCTGCACCTCCGACATGGAGCCGAGGGTCTGCAGGCGCATCAACGCGTCCTCGGCGGTGTTCGCGTGCACGGTGGCCAGCGAGCCGTCGTGGCCGGTGGACATGGCCTGGAGCATGTCGAGGGTCTCGCCGCCGCGGACCTCCCCGACGATGATGCGGTCGGGGCGCATGCGCAGGCTGTTGCGCACGAGGTCGCGGATGGTGATCTGCCCCTTGCCCTCGACGTTGGCGGGGCGCGATTCGAGCCGGATCACGTGGTCCTGCTGGAGTTGCAGCTCCGCCGAGTCCTCGATGGTGATGATGCGCTCGTGGGCCGGGATCAGGCCGGAGAGCGCGTTGAGGAGGGTCGTCTTGCCGCTGCCCGTGCCGCCGCTGACGATGAGGTTGAAGCGGGCCCGCACGAACGCCGCGAGCAGCATCAGCATGTGCTCGTCGAGGGAGCCGAGGCCGATGAGTTCGGGCAGCGTGTACGCGCGCGGGAAGCGGCGGATGGTGAGGGTGGCGCCGGTCAGGGCGAGCGGCGGGATGATGACGTTGACGCGCTCGCCGGTGGGCAGCCGGGCGTCGACCATGGGGTTCGACTCGTCGACGCGCCTGTTGACCGTGGAGACGATGCGTTCGATGGTCTGCATCAGCTGGTCGTTGGAGGCGAAGCGCAGGGGCAGTTGCTCGACGCGGCCGGCCCGTTCGACGAAGACCGAGTCGGGGCCGTTGACCATGATCTCCGTGATGGAGGTGTCGGCGAGCAGCGGTTCGAGGACGCCGAGGCCGAGCGCCTCGTCCACGACGCGGCGGATCAGCTGGGCGCGTTCGGAGGTGGAGAGGACGGGGCCCTCGCGGCTGATGATGTGGCCGAGGACCCGCTCCAGGCGGACGCGGCGGTCCGCGGCGGCGAGCGAGGACATCTCGGCGAGGTCGATCTCCTCCAGGAGCTTGGAGCGGTAGACGGCGACGAGGTTGTCGTCGCGGCTCGGTTCGCTCTGCTGGGTGGGGGCCACGCGGTCGCGCAGGCTCATGGCGTCCTTCAACCTCCCTCAGGGGTACGGGTCTCGGCGGGTCGCATCAGGTCTCGGTGGTCGGCTGGTCTCGGTGAGTCGCACCAGGTCTCGGTGGTATGCGGGTCTCCTTGGTCGGCGGGTCTCAGTACTCGGCGTCGTCGTCGTTGGGCATCGTGGCCTCCTTGGTGACGCTCCAGCCCGCGTCCACGAAGGGCAGCAGTGTCGGTACCTGGACCTCGACCGTGGCGGTCGTCGTGTCGCCGCCCGAGCCGACCGCGATGGAGGAGCTGAGACCGCCGTCCATGGCCGCCGCGCCCGCCGCCTGCCCCGAGTCGCCCTGGGACGCCGCGCGGGCCGCCGCGCGGGCGCCGGAGCCGGCCTGGTTCGCGGCGTAGCCCACCAGGCCGAGCTGGATGGCGGCGAGGCCGACGAGCAGCAGGACCGGCAGGAACCCGGCGAACTCCAGGATGGAGACCCCCTGGTCGTCGTACCGGCGACGCCGCGATCCCCCGCCGAAGCCACCGCCCGGGCCCCGGCCCGGGTCACACCGCCGACGGCGCAGGCCCCCGCCGAAGCCACCACCCCGGCCCCGGCCCCGGCCCGGGTCACACCGCCGACGGTGCAGGCCCCAGCCCGAGCCACCGCGCCGGTCCCGGCGTGGGTCACACCCCCCACGCCGCAGCCCCCCGCCCGCGCCCCCGCCCCGGAGCCGGTCCGGCCCCCGAAGACGCCCCCGCCCAAAGAAGCGCCCCCGCCCCCGTAAACGCCCCGGCGCCCTCATCCCTCATCCCCCTCCTTCGCCGCGCCCGCTTCCCCGTCCACGCGCCATCCCGCGTCGAAACCGGGGAAGAACACCGGTACGTCCACCGAGACGCGGGCCTTCCAGACCGTGCCCTCGTCCGTGCAGGTGATCGCCGCGTCCTGCCAGGCGCCGGGCAGATGCTCCTGGCCCGCGGCGGAGCAGGCGGCGGCCTCGCCCTCCCCCGCCGCGTGCGCCGCGGTGGCGGCCCGCGCCGCCTCGTCCGCCGCGTTGCCGGCGAGGGAGTACGTGTAGCCGTACAGCGCGCACTGCCACAGGATCGTCATGACGACGAGCAGCAGGGGGAACATCCCGGCGAACTCCAGCGTGACGGCGCCCCGGTCGCCGCCCGCCGCCTTCCTGCGCAGGGCGATCCCGCTCCGCTTCCCGCCGCCCGCGGGCGCCCCTTCGACGATCCCCAGTTCGCCCGCGAGCCCCCACAGCGCCTGTTTGACCGTGGAGCGGCTCTCCAGGTCCTGCATGCGGCCCGCGTCGACCGCGGCCCGCAGTTCCTTGAAGGCGGCCGGCACGGTGGTGCGGGCCACCCGGGTGCCGGTGACGCGCTCCACCAGGGAGGGCTGGATCTCCGTGCCCTTGCCGTGGCGGTTGACGACGGTGAGGGTCTCCTCGGCCTTGCGGATCTGGAGGCGGTCCCACAGCCGCACCATGCGTTTGGCGGCGCGTACGGCGACGACGTCCGGGGTGAGGAGCAGCAGGGCGTGGTCGGCGAGCTCGACGGCGACGGCGCTCGCTGCGGTGACACAGGCCCCGCAGTCGATGACGACGACGTCGTAGCGGGCGCGCAGGGCGGCGAGGATCTGCCGGGCGACGCGGTCGGTGACCTCCTCGCCCCGCTCGCCCTCGGCGGGGGCGAGGAGCAGGCCGACGCCGCTCTCGTGGGTGTAGACGGCGTCCTGGAGGATGCGGGGCGTGATGTCGCTGATGGCGGCGAGGTCGGTGACCGAGCGGCGGAACTGCACGTCCAGGTAGGAGGCGACGTCCCCGGACTGGAGGTCGAGGTCGAGGAGCGCGGTGGTGCGGCCCGACGCCTGTGCGGCGAGGGCGAGTTGCACGGCGGTCACGGTGGTGCCGACGCCGCCCTTCGCCCCGCTGACGGCGACGACGGTGCCCGCGCCGGGCGCCCCGGGGCCGGCCGTGCCGCCGTACAGTTCGAGCCCGCCGCCGCTGCCGAGGTGGCGGCGCATGCCGGCGGACCAGGCGGCGGCGGCCTGGACCCGTTCGGCGAGGGCCTCGTAGGCGAGCGGGAAGCCGACGATGCCGCGCGCCCCGGAGTCCATGGCTGCCGTGAGGGTGCCCGGGCTGGTGTCGGCGGCGAGCAGGACGACGCCGACGGCGGGGAAGCGCAGCACGAGGTCGCGGATGAGATCGAGCGCCGGGACCGGCCCGATCCGCTCGTGGACGAGGACGACCTCCGGCAGCTCGTCGACCGACTCGGCGGCGAGCCGGGCGAGGGTGTCGAGCAGCGCGGTCGAGTCCCCGACGGGCAGGGCGGGTTCGGCGTCGGGCAGCTGCCCGGTGAGCGTGGACAGGGCGCGGGCGGCCTCGATGTCCCCGACGGCCGGCAGGATCCGAGTGGCCATGAGACCTCCTACTTGTCCTCGTCGAGGGTGTACGTGCGATCGCGCGGCGGCACGGTCGGGTCGCCGCCCGCGCCGATGAGGGCGAGGCGGACGTGCGTGGCGAACGACTCGGCGTACGCGACGCGCTGCGCGTCCGCCGTGCCGAGGGCGAAGGTGATCGGGACGGCCTCGGACGCCCGGCGGCGCGTGCGGTCGTCCTGGTCGGGTTCGAGCGGGGTCAGCTTGCCGACGTCGAGCACCTTGGCGCCTTCCACGATGACTTTGGACTGGTCCTTCGCCTTGTCGCTCCCGCCCTTGAAGGTGGCGTAGATGTTGACCGTCGAGCCGGGCGTGATCTTGCCCGCGACGCCGGTGGCCGCGTCGATCATGATGGCGATCTCCTGCTGGCCCGGGCCGAGTTCGGGGCGCTTGACGATCATGTCGGACTGGAGGAGCGAGCCCTCGCGCAGCTGGGTGACGGCGATCTTGCCGCGGATCTGGCGCAGGTCGGTGACGGCGTTGTCGGAGAGCCACCGCTTCGGCATCTCGACCTTCTCGAACTGCTCGGCGCTCAGCTCCTTGTAGGGCGCGATGTCCCCCTTGAGCTTGTACGCGGCGACCTCGGGGCCCACCTTCGAGTTCACGTCGCGGATCACCGACAGGACGCCCGCGAACGCGCCGAACGCGCACAGGACCGACAGGACCAGCAGGATGACGCCGCGGCGCTGGCGTGAGTTCATGGGCCGGACTACCTCGATCGAGTGCGAGTGGCTACGGACAGTGAGCGGGGTGGCGCGTGAACGGTCGTAGGTCGCGGACGGGGCGGGCAGGGTGCGGCTGGGGCGAGAGCGGGCTCGGGCGCGGCGGGGTGTGGCTAGGGGGCGCCGCGGGGCAGGAGGGCACGGGCGGGCCGGTCGGGGCGTTCCTCGGGCGGCGGCAGCGGGGCGGCGCAGAACGCGCAGCGGTCGCCGATGAGTTCGAGTCCGCACCAGTGGCAGTCCTCGCGTCGCACGGAGGACACCAGTTGGTACAGGACGGAGATGTCGGGGATGGCCGCGGCGAACTCGACGAGCCTGCCGGTGGCCCACCAGCGCGCGGACTCGGCCGGCAGGCGGACTTCCTCGACGCCCTGGGCGTGCCAGGCGGGGGCCAGGGTGTCGGTGACCCAGGCGGGTGCCAGCTGCCCCGGGGCGTACAGCATCTTCGTACCGAAGCCGGGGCCGGGCAGGCTGGTGCGCGGGCCGGTGCCCGAGACCTTCACCAGCTCGGGCCGGGGAGTGGCGAGGACCGCGAACTGGGCGCCGGGCAGCCAGGACTTGGCGTGCGACTGGAGGGAGACGGGGACGCGGTCGAGGCGGGCGACGGAGCCGAGCAGGGCGCCCGCGTAGATGTAGTGGGACAGCAGGCGGGCGGCGGAGGCGAGGACGCCGGGGCTGAAGTCGCAGCTCGACAGCTGGCGCAGCTGGAGGGCGAGCACGGCGAGGCCCAGCGGCGGCAGCTCCGGGCGCAGCACGGCGATCCGGTCGCTCTCCAGGATGGAGCGGACCGCGTACAGGCGCCGGGTGACCGACGCGGGCGTGGAGGCGGGGCACAGGACGATCACATAGCCGTGGTGCTCGACGAGCGTGTCCATCTCGGTGAGCGCCTGGTCCAGCGAGTACGTCAGCGGGGACCGCACGGCGGACTGCAGGACGGCGGCCGAGGGGGTGTGCCGGTCGGGCGAGGGCAGCACGAGGTCGGGGCCGGTGACGGCTACGGCGGTCGGCATGCGCGCCCCCCTGAGGCTCCCCCTGCACTTCTCCTCGGCCTCAGCACCATATCCAGGCGGGGCCCGCCCCGACACCCAACTTCCCGGTGTTCACGTGGAGGTGACGGTCGCGTACCGGGAAGCGGGGTGTCCGGGGTGAGATGTTCGAGCGGGATGTACGAGGGGCGTGCGGGGGGATGTACGGAGGGGTGCGCAGGGGAGTGCGCAGGGGCGTACGGGGCTAGAAGAAGCTGCTCCAGTCCTGGTCGGCGATCTGTTTGACGCACAGCACGAGGAACAGCAGCCCCGCGATGGCCAGCATGCCGTTGCTGAGCCGGCCGTTGCGCCATTCCCGCGGTGTGCGGCTGGAGTTGAGCAGCCAGACCAGTGTGAGCGACAGGAACGGCATGAAGGCCGCGCCGAGGACGCCGTAGAGGATGATGAGCCGGAACGGCTGCCCCTGGAAGAGCAGGATCATCGGCGGGAAGGTCAGCCAGAGCAGGTAGGCGCGGAACGGCACCGACTTCTCGCGGGCGCCCGAGGCCACCTCCTGGCCGCTGAGCGCGGTGGAGTCGGCGCCCGCCCGCTGCTTGCGGTAGCGCTCGACGAAGTCCGCGAACATCAGGCTCACGCCGTGCCACACGCCGATCAGCGAGGTGAACGACGTGGCGAAGAAGCCGACGAGGAACAGCTTGGCGGTGCCCTGGCCGTACTCCTTCTCCAGGATGTCGGAGAGTTGTACGAGCCCCTTGTCGCCGCTGGCGATGGCGACGTTCGCGGAGTGCAGCATCTCGGCGCCGACGAAGAGCATGGCGACGACGAAGATGCCGGTGGTGATGTAGGCGACGCGGTTGTCGAGCCGCATCACCTTCATCCATCGGGTGTCGGTCCACCCCTTGGCGTTGACCCAGTAGCCGTACGCCGCGAGGGTGATGGTGCCGCCGACGCCGCCGATCAGGCCGAGCGTGTTGAGGATCGAGTCCTTCTCGTCGGGCAGGACGGGCAGCAGGCCGGCGAAGGCGTCGCCCAGGTGCGGGGTGACGCGGACGGCGAGATAGACGGTGACGACGAACATGACGCCGACGAGGACCGTCATGACCTTCTCGAAGACGGCGTACTTGTTGAACCAGACGAAGACGAGCCCGACGATGCCGGTCAGGATCGCCCACCATTTCAATGCCATGACGTCGGGGAAGAGCGCCTGGAGGGGCAGCCCGGAGGAGGACATGGCGGCCGCTCCGTAGACGTACCCCCAGATCACGACGTAGGCGACGAAGAACCACGTCGTCCAGCGGCCGAGGCTCGCCCAGCCGTCGAAGAGGGTGCGTCCGGTGGCCAGGTGCCAGCGGCCGGCGGCCTCGGCGAGGGAGATCTTCACGACGCAGCCGATCACCGCGGCCCACAACAGGGTGTAGCCGAAGTTGCTGCCCGCGATGAGGGTGGCGACGAGGTCGCCCGCGCCCACTCCGGTCGCGGCGACGACGATGCCGGGGCCGATGTACTTCCAGCTCGACTTGCGCGGCTGGGGTGCCGTCGCGTCGGCGGTGGTGCCACTGTCTGTGGTTTCAGCCATGCCGATCAAGAAAGCGCATCGCGGCGCGCGGCACAAGTGGGTTGGCCGAAGACAGTGTTGACGGGGGCATGCCATGGATTGACGATGAGGCGGCGCACCCCGCATCGCAGCCCGCATCACACCCGGCGCACGCTCCGGCACGCGCCACCGCACCCGGCGCACGCTTCCGCCCGCGCCACCGCACCCCGCATCCCGCACTCCCCCACCGCACACGTCGCACTGAATCACCCCCCACCCCTGAGGAGACTTCATGCGGCTCCGCATACGCGGCAGAAGATCCGCGACCCTCGCGGCCATTCTCGCCCTCGCCGTGGCCCCCCTCACCGCCACCGCCGCGCCCGCCGACCCCGCCGACCCCGGCGCGAAGAGCACGGCGGCGGACGACGAGGCGATACGCCAGTACGAGATCCCCCTGACCGACGGCCGGGCCGCGCGGACCGCGCTGGCCCGTACCGGGGTCGCCGTCGACGAGGTCCACGCCCGCTCGGTGGTCGTCTCCGCCGACGGCCGCGAGGCGGCCCGGCTCAGGGAGTCCGGCTACGCCCTCAAGGCCCTGGCCGGACCCCCGAAGCGTACGGACGGCAAGGCGGTGGAGCCCATGGACTTCCCGCCCGCCGACGCGAAGTACCACAACTACGCAGAGATGAACGCCGCGATCGACCAGTACATCGCGGCCCACCCCGACCTGATCAGCAAGCGGGTCATCGGCAGGTCCTACGCGGGCCGCGACATCGTCGCCATCAAGATCAGCGACAACGTCGCCACCGACGAGGCCGAGCCCGAGGTCCTCTTCACCCACCACCAGCACGCCCGTGAGCACCTCACGGTCGAGATGGCGCTCTACCTGATGCGCGAGCTGGGCGACGACTACGCCACGGACGCCCGCGTCAAGAAGATGGTCGACTCCCGCGAGATCTGGATCGTGCCGGACGTGAACCCGGACGGCGGCGAGTACGACATCGCCACCGGCTCGTACCGCAGCTGGCGCAAGAACCGCCAGCCCAACGCCGGCTCGTCCAGCGTCGGCACGGACCTGAACCGCAACTGGGGCTACAAGTGGGGCTGCTGCGGCGGTTCCTCCGGCTCCACCGGCTCGGACACCTACCGGGGCAGTGCCGCCGAGTCGGCGCCCGAGGTGAAGGTCGTCGCGGACTTCGTGCGCACCCGGGTCGTGGGCGGCAAGCAGCAGATCAGGGCCGGCATCGACTTCCACACCTACAGCGAGCTGGTGCTGTGGCCCTACGGCTACACGTACGCCGACACCGCCGCGGGCCTGACCCAGGACGACCGGGACGCGCACGCCGCCGTCGGCAGGAAGATGGCCGCGAGCAACGGCTACACGCCCGAGCAGTCCAGCGACCTGTACATCACGGACGGTTCGATCGACGACTGGCTGTGGGGCAGCCAGAAGATCTTCAGCTACACCTTCGAGATGTACCCGTCGTCGGGCGGCGGCGGCTTCTACCCGCCCGACGAGGTGATCGAGCGCGAGACCTCGCGCAACCGCGACGCGGTCCTGCAACTCCTGGAGAACGCGGACTGCATGTACCGGTCCATCGGCAAGGAGCAGCAGTACTGCACTAGTTGACGCCGTGGACGGACCCGCCCGAACGCTTCGGTGAGGCTTCCTCGCCGGGCGTTCGGGCCCGGTCGGGGCGGCCCGACCGTTCTCAGGCGGCTCGGCCGAGGTCCAGTCGTTCGGACGACGGCTCGTATCCGGCGGCCCTGTAGGCGGCGACGGCGGCAGCGTTCGAGGTCGGGGTGCTGACGAGTGCGCTCGAGGCACCCAGTTCACGCAGCGCCGCCGCGGCGGCGACGCTGATCGCCGTCCCGTGTCCGCGACCGCGGTGGTCGGCGTGCACGCCCACCGGCTCCAGCAGGCCGGGCCTGCCGGGCCCGGCCGACCAGACCGTCGCCGCGGCCACCGCGTTGCCCTGGTCGTCGTAGCCGATCAGGCAGCGGGCGTCGGCATAGACCGGCCCGGCCGCGAGGACGTGCCAGATCTCCTCGGTGCACGCCGGGCTGCCGAACGCCGAGCGATGCACCGCGGTCCGCACCCCCGCCGTCCGCGGGCCGGCCACCTCGATCCGCAGGCCGCAGTCCCGCACCGGCTCGGCGAGGTCGCGGCGCAGCGGCGTCCACGGCTCGTCCGGAAGCCAGCCCGCCGCCAGGAGGACCTCGCGGAGCAGGGCGCCGTCGGGGACCTCGATGCCGACCTTCCCGGCGGGCAGAACCCCGCGCGCCGGATCATCGAGGTCCGCCAGCAGCCGGCGCGCCAGCTCACCGTCCTGTCGCAGATCCGGCGCGGTCGTCAGGCGCAGCACATCAGGGCCGTCCAGGTATCCGACGGCGATGATCCGTCCGTCCACGCTCCAGGTGCGGACGGCCGCGGCCAACCGCTCCGCACCCAGCGCCCAGGCCCAGCCGAGGTCTCCCGGATGGAGCTGCAAGGGCGCGCGGTCGTCCTGCCACCCGCGAAGGACATCCACGACCCGGCTCAGCCCGTCGACACCGGTCTCGCCCAGAACGATCGTCATGCCCCGCATCCCACAACATCACGACACCCGCCCGCACCCGATTTTCCTCGGCCGGCCAGGTGGACGGGACGCCCTGCCGTGACGCTGACGTCGACATCCACGGCCGGTCGCGGGCGCCGCTCGGAACTACACGAAGACGCTCACGACCGCCGCCGCCGCGAAGCCCGCCAGGGACAGGACCGATTCCAGGATCGTCCACGTCTTGAGGGTGTCCCGTTCCGAGATGCCGAAGTACTTCGCCACCATCCAGAAGCCGCCGTCGTTCACGTGCGAGGCGAAGATGGAGCCCGCCGAGATCGCCATGATGACCAGTGCGACGAAGGCCTGCGAGTAGTCGCCCTCCGCCAGCAGCGGGGCCACGATGCCCGCCGTCGTGACGATCGCCACCGTCGCCGAGCCCTGGGCGACGCGCAGGACGAGGGAGAGCAGGTAGGCGAGGACGATGACCGGCAGGCCCACGTCCTGGAAGGTGTCCGAGAGGGCCTTCGCGACGCCGCCCGCCTTCAGGACCGCGCCGAAGACACCGCCCGCGCCGACCACCAGCAGGATGTTGCCGACCGGCTTCAGGGACGAGGTCGACACCCGTTCCAGGGACTTGCGGGACCAGCCGCGCCGGATGCCCAGCAAGTAGTAGGCCATGAACAGGGCGATGGTCAGGGCCACGAACGGACTGCCGAAGAACTCGATGACCGAGCGGGGCGTCGAGGGGTCGAAGGCTATGGAGGAGAAGGTCGCCAGGAGGATCAGGACGAGCGGCGTGCCGATGATCGCGAAGACGGTGCCCAGCGGCACCGGCTTCTCCTGCGGGCTCACCCCGGCCGCACGCTGCTCGGCGGCCACCGCCGCCTTCGCCTCCTCGGCGGCCTCGACCATGTCCTGCGGGACCGGCACGAAGATGCGCCTGCCGACCCACGCGGCGTACGCCCAGGCGGCGAGCACCGCCGGCAGGCCGCAGACGACGCCCATCAGGATGACCCAGCCGAGGTCCACCTTCAGCAGCCCGGCGGCGGCCACCGGGCCCGGGTGCGGGGGCAGGAAGGCGTGGGTCATGGACAGGCCCGCGAGGAGCGGCAGGCAGTAGAGCAGGATCGACTTGCCGCTGCGCTTGGCGGCGGCGTAGACGAGGGGGGCCAGGACGAAGATGCCCACGTCGAAGAAGACCGGGACGCCGAAGATCAGCCCGGTCAGGCCCATGGCCAGCGGCGCGCGCTTCTCGCCGAACAGGCCCAGCAGGCGCGACGCCAGCACCTCCGCGCCGCCCGACACCTCGAGGATCGCGCCGAGCATCGTGCCGAGGCCGATGATGATCGCCACATGCCCGAGGATGCCGCCCATGCCCGACTCGACGACCGAGACGGCGTCGGACCTCTGGACCGTGCCGAAGAGTTCGGTGACGGAGAGGCCGGCCGCGAGGCCGACGGCCACGGAGACCGCGAGCAGCGCCACGAAGGGCTGGAGCCGGACCTTGATGATCAGGAAGAGCAGCAGGGCGATGCCGAGCGCGGCGACGGTCAGCAGGCCCGCCGTGCCGTCGATCAGGGCGAGGAGGCCACCGGTGTGGGGTGGTGTCTGCGCGGCGGGGGCGGCCGCGAGCACGGCGGTGTGGGACGGGGACATCGTGGACCTCGTAAGGGCATAAGGCTTTCGGGGCAGGGGGGATCGCGGCACGGCGCCCCGTGCGGACGGGGCGCCGTGCCGTGACGACGTACGGCTTGCCGGAGGGGGAGGGGGATGCGGGTCAGCCGAGGACGGCGAGCGCGTCGATCTCGATGAGCAGGCCCTTGGGCAGACCCACGTAGACGGTGGTGCGGGCCGCGGCGGGGGCCGTGAGGCCCTGCTGCTCGAAGTACTCGTTGTAGATGTCGTTCATCTCCGCGAAGTGGTCCACGTCCGTGAGGTAGACGCGCATCATCATCACGTCGTCCCAGGTGGCGCCGCCCTCTTCGAGGATCGCCTTGACGTTGGCGAAGGTCTGGAGGGTCTGCTCGCGCAGGGTGGGGCCCGCCGGGGTGGGGGCCTTGCCCTCCTCGGCCGGCAGGAAGCCGACCTGGCCGGCGACCTGGAGGATGTTGCCCTTCTTGACGCCGTGGGAGAACTTCGCGGGCGGGGTGGTGTGGGTGGCCGGGGTGAGGGCTGTCTTCACGGTGGGCTCGCTCATGGACGTTCAGGCTTCCTTCAGGGGTGACTTGCCGGAGTACTCCCGGCTGATGGCGTCCGCCGTGCGGCGCACCAGCGGGAGCAGGGCGAGGAGTTCCTCGGCGGTGACGACGACGTTCGGCGCGGAGACCGACATGGCGGCGACGACGCGGCCGTCCGCGCCGTGGATGGGGGCCCCGACGCAGTTGATGGACTCCTCGTGGCCACCGAGGTCGGTGGCCCAGCCCTGTTCGCGCACCTTGTCCAGCTCGCGCAGGAACGCGCCGGCGTTGGGTGTCGAACGGGACGTGTAGGTGGGGTAGTCGAGCTTCTCCGCGAGGGCGCGGCGCTCGGCCTCGGGGAAGTCGGCGAGCAGGAGCTTGGCGACGGCGGCGACCGTGATGGCCACCGGTTTGCCGATACGGGAGTACATCCGCACCGGGTAGCGGCTCTCGACCTTGTCGATGTAGAGGACCTCGCCGTCCTCGTGGACGGCGAGGTGGACCGTGTGACCGCACTTCTCGTTGAGGGCGAGGAGGTGGGGGTGGGCGATCTCGCGTACGTCGAGGTTCTCGACGGCCTCCTGGGCGAGGGCGAACAGGCGCGCGCCGAGGCGGTAGCGCTGGTCGGACTGGCGGAAGACCAGGCCGTGTTCGTGGAGGGTGCGCAGCAGCCGCAGCGCCGTGGACTTGTGGACGCCGAGCCGGTCGGCGACCTGGCCGAGGTCGGCGGGGCCCTCGGCGAGCAGCGGCAGGATCGACAGCGCGCGGTCGACGGTCTGGCTCATGGGGTACGTACCTCCTCCTCGGCCCCGGGCTCCTCCGGAGCGGCGCCGCCGGTCTCCTCCGGAGCGGCGCCGCCGGTCTCCTCCGGCGCGTTCGCCGTCCAGCCGGGTCCGAGTCGCAGTGTCTCCCAGGCGGCGTCGTCGAGGGCGGCGAGGCGGTCGGCGTGTGCGCGGGCGCAGGGCCGGGCGAGGTCGCCGGGGACGGTGAGGGCGGCGGCGGCCATCAGGTGGCCGTGCCGCAGCCGCCGGGCGGCGCCCAGGCAGCGCAGGGTGGCGGAGAGGAAGCCGGCGGCGAAGGCGTCACCGGCGCCGACGGACGCGACGACGTCCACGCGCGGGGCGGCCTGGAAGACGGGCTCCTCGCCGTGCCGGAAGAGGGTGGCTCCGCGCCCGCCCTGTTTGACGACCAGGGTGGCGGGTTCGGGCAGGGCGGCGCGCAGGGCCTCGGGGCCGCCGGTGATGCCCCAGGCGGCCGCGGCCTCGTCCTCGCCGACGAAGACGAGATCCGCACCCCGGGCGAGGCCGAGGAGGACGTCCGCTCCGGCGCCGGAACGGTTCCGCCACAGCCCGGGACGGTGGTTGACGTCGAAGGAGACGAGCGGGGCCCGGTCCGCGCGCCGGGCGCACAGGTGGCGCACCAGGTCGAGGCAGTCGGCGGAGAGGGCGGGCGTGATGCCCGTCAGGTGCAGCACGCGGCCCGAGGCGAGCGCGCCCTCGTCGACGGAGCCCCGCGCCATGGCGGAGGCGGCCGAGCCCGCGCGGTAGTAGACGACCTCGTGGGTGTCGCAGTCGCGGTCGTCGGCGGTGCGGAAGTAGACGCCGGTGGGGCGGTGCGGGTCGCGGCCGACGGCGGAGGTGTCGACGCCGTAGCGGGCGACGGCCGCCACGAGGTGGTCGCCGAAGCCGTCGGCGCCGACGCGGCTGACCCAGCGGGTGGTGTGCCCGGCCGCGGCGAGGGCGCACAGGACGTTGGACTCGGCGCCGCCGATCCCGCGGTCGAAGGAGGGCACGTCGGCGAGGCGGCCCGGGCGCGCGGGCAGGAAGGTGACCATGGACTCGCCGAGCGCCACGACGTCCACGGCCGACGGTGCGGACGCCTTCGCGGCTGCCTGTGCGGTCACGTTCTCCAGCTCCTCAACCGGCTCCCCGGACCCGTTGACCCGGCGTTGGCTCGGATGTTAGACAGCAGTACGCGACATACGCAATGAACGTTGCACATGCTGCAACGCACCTCTGGAGGAGGCGCCCATGGCCGCCGACCACGCCGCCGACCACACCGTCGGACGTCCCGTCGATCCGCTGGCCGCGCTCGCGGACGAGCGGGTCGACCACCGCTTCAAGGGGCTTCCCCCGGACGCGGCGGGCCGCACCGTCGGCGAGCTGGCGGCCGAGCGCCGGAACCTGTTCACCGGCGGCTTCACCACCCCCGTCCTCGCCCTGTCGGCCGAGCGCCTGGAGCACAACCTCGCGCTCATGGAGACGTACGCGAAGCGGCACGGCCTCGCCTTCGCGCCGCACGGCAAGACGTCGATGGCCCCGCAGCTGTTCGCCCGGCAGATCGAGCACGGCGCGTGGGGCATCACCCTGGCCGTGCCCCACCAGGTGCACGTGGCACGGGCGTTCGGCATCTCGCGCATCTTCCTCGCGAACGAACTGGTCGACGCGGCGGCACTGCGCCGCCTCGCGGGCGAACTGGACGCCGATCCCTCCTTCCGCTTCCTCTGCTACGTCGACTCCGTACGCGGTGTGGAACTGATGCACGCCGCCCTGAGCGAGGCGGGCGCGACCCGGCCCGTGGACGTCGTGCTCGAACTGGCGGCGGGCGACGAGGCGCGCACCGGCGTGCGGACCGAGGCCGAGTGCCTGGAGATCGCGAACGCCGTCGCGGGCGCGGACACGCTGCGTCTCGTCGGCGTCGCCGGCTACGAGGGCGAGGTGCCGCAGCCCTCCACGGAACGGGTCACGGCCTGGCTGCGGCGGCTCGTCGGCCTGCTCGTCGAGCTGGACGCGGCGGGGCGGTTCACCGACCTGCCGGAGGTCGTGGTCAGCGCCGGCGGCAGCGCCTGGTTCGACGCGGTGGCCTCGGTGTTCGCCGAGATCCCGGAACTGTCCGCGCCGGTCCTGAAGTTGCTGCGCTCGGGCGCGTACGTCTCCCACGACGACGGCCACTACCAGCGGCTGACGCCGTTCAACCGCGTCCCCGACGAGGGCGGTCTCGAGCCGGCGTTCCGGCTCTGGGCGCAGGTGGTGTCGCGGCCCTCGGTCGAGCAGGCGTTCATCAACGCGGGCAAGCGGGACGCGGCGTACGACCTCGATCTGCCCTCGGCGCGGGTCGTGCGCCGGGACGGCGTGGAGCGCCCCGCGACCGGCATCACGGTCACGGGCCTGTCCGACCAGCACGGCTGGCTGCGGACCTCCCCGGAGGCCGACCTCGCCGTGGGCGACTGGGTGGGCCTCGGGCTCTCGCACCCGTGCACGGCCTTCGACAAGTGGCAGCTGATTCCGGTGGTGACCGACGGGGGGACGGTCGTGGACTACGTCCGCACGTTCTTCTGAGCCGACGCCGGGGCCCCCGGACACCTCACAGGCACCGCGCAGGCACCTCACAGGCACCTCGCGGACGCCGCGCGGACGAGAGAGAGACACCCCATGGACCTGGTGATCCGGGACGTACGCGTCATCGACGGCACCGGCGGTGCCTCGTACCGCGCCGACATCGGCGTACACGAGGGCAGGATCGCCGAGATCCGCGAGGAGGGGGACGGCCCCGGCCCCCGCCCGACGGCGCGCCGGACCCTGGACGCCCAGGGCCTCGCGCTGGCGCCCGGCTTCATCGACATGCACGCCCACAGCGATCTCGCCCTGCTCCGGGACCCCGCGCACACCGCGAAGGCCGCCCAGGGCGTCACGCTGGAGGTCATCGGCCAGGACGGCCTGAGCTACGCCCCCGTCGACGACCGCACGCTCGCCGGGGTCCGCCGCGCCATCACCGGCTGGAACGGCGACGGCGGCGACATCGACTTCACGTGGCGCACCGTCGGCGGCTACCTCGACGCGCTCGACACCGCGCACGGCGGGGACGGCATCGCGGTGAACGCCGCGTACCTCGTCCCGCAGGGCACCGTCCGGATGTACGCGCTGGGTTGGGACGACCGCCCCGCGACCCCCGCCGAGCTGGACCGGATGCGGCAGCTCGTCGCCGAGGGGATGCGCCAGGGCGCCGTGGGCATGTCGTCGGGGCTCACGTACACGCCCGGCATGTACGCCGACGACTCCGAACTGACCGAGCTGTGCCGGGTGGTGGCCGCCCACAAGGGCTACTACTGCCCCCATCACCGCAGTTACGGCGCGGGCGCCCTCCAGGCGTACGAGGAGATGGTGACCCTCGCCCGCACCGCGCGCTGCCCGCTCCACCTCGCGCACGCCACCATGAACTTCGGCGTGAACAAGGGCAAGGCGCCCGATCTGCTCGCCCTCCTGGACGAGGCCCTCGCGCAGGGGGCGGACATCACCCTGGACACGTATCCCTACACCCCCGGCTGCACCACGCTCGTCGCGCTGCTGCCCAGCTGGGCGGGGGAAGGCGGGCCCGACGCGATCCTCGCCCGGCTGCGGGACGGCGCGACCGCCGAGAGGATCCGCCACCACATGGAGGTCGTGGGCGCCGACGGCTGCCACGGGGTGCCCGTCGAGTGGGACACGATCGAGATATCCGGGGTCAACGACCCGGCGCTCGCCTCCTGCGTCGGCAAGACGGTCCGGAGCCTCGCCGACGCGCGGGGCGAGGCCCCTTGGGCGACCGCGCGGCGCCTGCTGATCGACGACAGGCTGGGCTCGACCATCCTCCAGCACGTCGGCCACGAGGAGAACGTACGAGCGATCATGCGGCATCGCGTCCACACGGGCGGCAGCGACGGCATCCTGCGGGGCGTCAAGCCGCACCCGCGTGCGTACGGCACGTTCCCGCGGTATCTCGGGCGCTACGCGCGGGAGTTGGGCGTCATGTCGCTCGAAGAGACGGTCGCCCACCTCACCGCGCGGCCCGCCGCCCGACTGCGCCTGCCCGACCGGGGCCTGGTCCGCGAGGGGTACCGGGCCGACCTGGTGCTCTTCGACCCGGAGACGGTCGCGGCGGGCTCCACTTTCGCGGCACCGCGCACGCTCCCGACCGGCATCCCGCACGTGTTGATCGACGGCAGGTTCGTCATGCGGGACGGCCGGCGCACGGCCACCCTCGCGGGTCGCGCCGTACGCCGGACACCCTGACCGCGGGCGGTCTACACCACGGACGTGGGCCAGGTCTCCGACACGACGGGCTCGGGCACGACGGGCGCGGGCGCGGGGCGGCAGGTGAAGCCGAGGCCGCTCAGCGCCCGGGTGACCTCCTGCGCGGAGAAGTCGCGCCGGTCCTGCCGGGTGATCGCCTCCCCCACCTGCTTGACGGGGTAGTGACGGCGCCCGATGATCACGGACTCACCGGTGACGGGCTCGGGCTTGACGCCCTTCATGGTCTGCTCGACCTCACTCTTGAAGAGGTCGAAGGGGAAACGGGCGATGACACAGCGCATGGGTGCCTCACAGAGGGAGAGGGTGGGGAGAGAGCCGGACGGGGCGGTGACCGCCGGTGTCAGGCGGCCTTGCTCTGCGAGGGGCCCTGCGCGGCGCCACCCGAACGGGAGGCGTAGGCGCGGCGGGCACGCCCGTCGCGCGGGCGCCGGCCACGGGAGGGGGAGCCCGGGCGTCCGGAGCTCTCCCTCGGCGGGGCGGCGATGGTCACGGGGACGCCCGAGGGGGTCCGGGCGCCGGTGATGCGGGTCAGCTCGGCCTCGCCGGAGCGCACCTGCGCGGTCTGCGGGGTGATGCCCGCCGCGGCCATCAGCCGGCTCATGTCGCGCCGCTGCGCCGAGGTGACCAGGGTGACGACGCTGCCGGAACCACCGGCGCGGGCGGTGCGGCCGCCGCGGTGCAGGTAGTCCTTGTGGTCGGCCGGCGGGTCGACGTTGACGACGAGGTCGAGGTCGTCGACGTGGATGCCGCGCGCCGCGACGTTCGTGGCGACGAGCGCGGTGACCTGGCCGGACTTGAACTGGGCGAGCGTCCGCGTGCGCTGCGGCTGGGACTTGCCGCCGTGCAGCGCCGCCGCCCGCACCCCGCTGTTGAGCAGGTGGGTGGTGAGCCGGTCGACGGCGTGCTTGGTGTCGAGGAACAGGATGACCCGCCCGTCGCGCGCGGCGATCTCGGTCGTCGCGGCGTACTTGTCGGCGCCGTGGATGTGCAGCACGTGGTGCTCCATCGTGGTGACGGCGCCCGCCGACGGGTCGACCGAGTGGACGACCGGGTCGCTCAGGTAGCGGCGGACCAGGAGGTCGACGTTGCGGTCCAGGGTGGCGGAGAACAGCATCCGCTGACCGCCGGGGCGCACCTGGTCGAGCAGCTCGGTGACCTGGGGCAGGAAGCCCATGTCGGCCATCTGGTCGGCCTCGTCCAGGACGGTGACGGCGACCTGGTCGAGCTGGCAGTCGCGGCGCTCGATGAGGTCCTTGAGCCGGCCGGGGGTCGCGACGACGACCTCGGCACCGGCGCGCAGGGCACCGGCCTGCCTGCCGATCGACATGCCGCCGACGACGGTGGCCAGCCGCAGCCGCACCGCCTTGGCGTACGGGGTGAGCGCGTCGGTCACCTGCTGGGCCAGTTCCCGGGTGGGCACGAGGATCAGGGCGAGCGGGCGGCGCGGCTCGGCGCGCTGACCCGCGGTGCGGGCGAGCACGGCGAGGCCGAACGCGAGGGTCTTGCCGGAACCGGTGCGCCCGCGGCCGAGGACGTCACGGCCCGCGAGGGAGTTGGGCAGCGTGGCCGCCTGGATCGGGAACGGCGCGGTGACACCCAGCCGGGTGAGGGTCTGCACCACCGTGTCCGGCAGCCCGAGCGCGCCGAAGTCCTCGACGGGGGGCAGCGCGGGGGTGACGGTGACCGGGAGGGCGAACTCTCCCTGGAGCGCGGCGGGGCGCCGGGAGGAGCCGCCGCCCCTGGAGTAGGACCGGCCGGCGGACGCGGGTCGGGCGCCGCCCGCGTATCGGCTGTTCGTGCGACTTGAGCGGTTCATGAAGAACCTTCCTCGATGCGGCGCGTATCGAGGAATTCTCACGACGCGGAACAGCGTCGAGAATTGCAGGAACGGCCGGGGGGATTAAACATAATTCCGGCCGCCGGATTTATTCCGGGAGCGGCCGGTCAAGAAAGAAAGAGGGACACGCTCCGGGCAGAACCACCGGGGTGTCGCATCAGGTCATCGGGGAGTGCTCTCCCCGGAAACAGAACGAGCTGGGGCCCGCACCCAAGGTGCGGGCCCCAGCTACGAAGTGCGCGTCAGCGTCAGGCGGGAACGATGTTCTCGGCCTGCGGGCCCTTCTGGCCCTGCGTGACGTCGAAGTTCACCTTCTGGCCCTCCTGGAGCTCACGGAAGCCCTGGGTGGCGATGTTCGAGTAGTGAGCGAAGACGTCGGCGCCGCCGCCGTCCTGCTCGATGAAGCCGAAGCCCTTTTCCGCGTTGAACCACTTCACGGTGCCAGTAGCCATGTCATATCTCCTTCGGGGCAGTGCCCGTGGAATCCACACTGTGCGAACTCCGCGTCGCCGCAATGATTTCCCCGTCCGGAAACAACCGGCAATACAAAGTGCCCCGCCGACACATAACGCCGACTGAGCACTTGAAGTCTCTTGGGAACCACAACTGCAACTGATAACGACAGTAGCACGCTCTCGCCGCTCGTGCAGAAGTTTCTATAGCGCTCAGCCGGTCGGCGGATAAACCCTCATCGCGCATCACGCGAAATTCTGCATTTGCCGCCGTAGATATCCGGTGGCGTCGGCGCGAGACCCGTGCCCATGGCGGGCTTCCTCAGGACGAGTTGGCCCCCTGGGACTCGGAGTGGCGCAGCTGCTCGTTGAGGCGCAGGGCCTCCTCCAGCTGGTCCTCCAGGATGACGATGCGGCAGGCCGCCTCGATCGGCGTGCCCTGGTCGACGAGCTCCCGGGCGCGCGCGGCGACGCGCAGCTGGTAGCGGGAGTAGCGGCGGTGGCCGCCCTCGGAGCGCAGCGGGGTGATCAGGCGGGCGTCACCGACCGCCCGGAGGAAGCCCGGCGTGGCGCCGATCATCTCGGCGGCCCGGCCCATGGTGTAGGCCGGGTAGTCGTCGTCGTCGAACCGGTCGGGACCTTGCTGATGGGTCTCTGGGGGCATCTGCACCTTTTCTGGAACGCGTCGAGGGGCCTGGTGCCGTACGACACCAGGCCCCGAGGGGTTTCAACACCATCTACCGGCCGTGTGTGCCGGCTCTCTGTATCCGCACGGCCGCCCGGCGGGGCGGGGATGCGGGGATCGCGGTTGCTTGACCGGGGACCACCTTCCAATCCGGGGCCTGCGGTACCCGGGCGAGATCGGACTCCGCCCAGGCGATCCTGATGGCGTCCCACTCCTCTCGTACTGCTGGAACTGCTGGTACTCGGTACTGCTGGAACGTCCTGTGTCGAACGTCTGTGACTACACGAAGAACTCTAGCCACGTCGGTTGCGCATGTCTACCGCAGCCGCGACAGATTTTCGGGAGCGGAGGGGGAGGTATCCGGGCACCCACGCGCCCGTTCGCCTCGGTAGGCTCATCAGTCATGTCGAAGCCTGACGAACTGCTCGTCGACATCGCCTCCCTGGTCGAGTCCGAGCGCAGCAATCAGATGTCCCTCACCGTGGTCGCGGCCGGCGCCGTCATCACCGGACGGCTGGCCCCCGAAGCCCTGTGGCGGCGGCGCGTCGCCGAAGTCCTCAAGGACTCCGACCAGCTGCGCCCGTTCGCCGCCGCGTTCGAGAGCGAGGCCGACGAGGCGCCCGCCGCCCCGGCGCGGGAGACCGCGCCGCCCACCCATCTGCACTTCCATCTGGCCCGGATCCTCCAGGGCACCCTCGGCCTGCCGGAGACCGGGGGCATGTACCGCATCGCCCTCCAGGACGTGAGCGCCTGGACGGTGGGAGACCTCAGCTACTCGGACCACTGACCGCCCGGACTCGGGTCCGGGGCCGGCTCCCGCGAGAGCTCCCGCCCCGGACCTGAGTCCCACCTTGTCAATTTTCCTTCCTTGGGCTATATAGAAAAACGTAGGGCATCGCACCCAGTACCTGAGGAAGGGAGTGACCCGTGATGCTCATGCGCACCGACCCGTTCCGCGAGTTGGACCGCCTCACCCAGCAGGTCTTCAACAGCACGCGTCCGGCCGGAATGCAGATGGACGCCTACCGCGAGGGCGACGAGTTCGTGGTCCACTTCGACCTGCCGGGCGTCGACCCGGAGTCGATCGACCTGGACGTGGAACGCCACGTGCTGAACGTGCGCGCCGAGCGCCGCTCCCCCGCCCGCGAGGGCGTGGAGATGATCGCGGCCGAGCGCCCCACCGGCAGCTTCTCCCGCCAGCTGTTCCTCGGCGACACCCTGGACACCGAGCGCATCGACGCCTCGTACGACGCGGGCGTGCTGACTCTGCGCATCCCGGTGGCCGAGCAGGCGAAGCCGCGCAAGATCCAGATCAGTGGTGGCGACAGCGGTCGCCGGCAGATCAGCGGCTGACTCCCTCGCGCGAGCAGCCGCGGCCACGCGGGGAGCGCGGCCGATCGACCAGATGAAACGGAGGAGAACGGCACGATGAGATGGAGCGAACTCATCGAGGCGGTCCGGGAATGCGGCCAGTACCCCACCGCCGCGCAGGCCGAGCGCGTGACGCGCACCGTCCTGGCCGCCCTCGGCGGCCACGTCGTCGGGGACGAACGCGTGGAACTGGCGGGGCAGTTGCCGGCCGAGGCGGCGAAGGTGATCGCCGACCAGGTTCCCGTGGCCCGACAGCTCACGGCCGCGGAGTTCGTCGAGAGCGTGGCGCAGCGCCTGGAGGGCGCCACGCCGGCCACCGCCCGATGGGACGTCAGCTCCGTCCTCACCGCCCTGGCGCGGGCGGTCGACAGCTCGCTCGTCGACCGCCTGCTGAGCCTGCTGCCGCCGGGCTACGCCCTGCTGTTCGGCCGGGCCGAGCTCGTGGCGGCGGCCTGAGCATCTGAGGGGCGGGTGCCGCCCGGGCCCCGGACAGGGGGCTCGGACGGCACCCGCCCTCGCGTTCGCTTCCCTGCCCGGCCGCCCGGGGGCCCCGCTACTTGGGCAGAGTGCAGCCGGGACGGTTCAGGTCGATCTTGTTGCCGGCGCCGACGCACGGCACGATCGTGTAGGTCTGCTGGCCGTAGTTGACGCCTTGGCGCACGGTGACCCGGCCGCTCTCGTCGACCTCGCAGGGGTTGTTGTCCGTGCACCGGCCGCCGTCGTCGTTGCCGGTGTTGTGGACGGCGACGACCTTGCCGGTCGCGTCATCGATCACCGGGGAGCCCGAGGTCCCGCCGATCGTCCGGCAGGCGGAGGTGTAGCGCAGGGAGTCCTTCCAGGTCCACTCCCCCTCCTTGAGGCGGTACGCGAAGCCGTCGACGGCGCAGCTGTAGGTCTTCTTCCAGTAGCCGGAGGCGATGGTGATCGCCCGGCCCCGCTCGGGGCGCGCCGCGCTCAGCTCCAGCGCCTTGATCCCGTACCTGCTCTCGATGTCGCGGTAGGTGCTGGTCAGCTGGTAGAGCGAGACGTCCGTGTCGGTCATCGTGCCGTACGCGATCTTGCTCGCCCTGACCTTGCCGAGGTTGCCGCCCGTGGCGTTCAGGAGCGTGAAGGTGCGCGAGGAGGGCTGGTCGACGACGACCTCGCCGGCCCCGGGGAAGCCGGTCTCCAGGCAGTGGCCGTTGGACATGACGAGCGCGGGGTCGCCGGGCTGCGAGGCGGGTACGCGGACGACGGAGCCGGAGCAGTTGCTGAGCGCCACGGTCCCGGCGAAGCCGACGGCCTTGACCGCCGGCTGGACGGGGCGTTCCTCGCTGACGGCCGCCGCGGGCGCCGCCGTCGCTCCCAGGAGCAGCACGGCGGAGCAGGCGCCGACGAGAGGCTTCTTCATGTGGGGGTCCCCTCCGATGGCAGAGTTGTCATGCGCATTGTTGGGCCAGGGGAACTCGCGGGACAAGACCGCCTCCGGGGCCCGCGCCCGCCGGGCGGGAGGCGAAATCCGCTCCGCCGCCCGCCGGAACACCCCGTAAGCTCGCCGCCATGCAGGTCATCCAGTCGACGAAGCTCGCCAATGTCTGTTACGAGATCCGGGGCCCCGTGCTCGAGGAGGCCATGCGGCTGGAAGCGGCGGGCCACCGCATCCTCAAGCTGAACACCGGCAACCCCGCCGCCTTCGGCTTCGAGTGCCCGCCCGAGATCCTGGAGGACATCCTCCGCAACGTCGGCACCGCGCACGGCTACGGCGACGCGAAGGGGCTCCTGGCGGCCCGCCGCGCGGTCGTCATGCACAACCAGACGCTCGGCATCGAGACCGACGTCGAGCACGTCTTCATCGGCAACGGCGTCTCCGAGCTGATCGTGATGGCCATGCAGGGCCTGCTCGACGACGGTGACGAGGTCCTCGTACCGGCGCCGGACTACCCCCTGTGGACCGCGGCCGTCTCGCTGTCCGGCGGCACCGCCGTGCACTACCGGTGCGACGAGCAGGCCGACTGGATGCCGGACCTCGCCGACATCGAGCGCAAGGTGACCGACCGCACCAAGGCGCTCGTCATCATCAACCCGAACAACCCGACCGGCGCCGTCTACAGCGACGAGATGCTGCGCGGCCTCACCGACATCGCGCGCCGACACAATCTGCTGGTCTGCTCGGACGAGATCTACGACAAGATCCTCTACGACGGGGCGACGCACACGCCGACCGCCGCCGTCGCGCCGGACCTGCTGACCCTCACCTTCAACGGCATGTCGAAGGCGTACCGGGTGGCGGGCTACCGCGTCGGCTGGATGGCGGTCTCGGGGCCGAAGGCGCACGCCTCCTCGTACATCGAGGGCCTGACGATCCTCGCCAACATGCGCCTGTGCGCGAACATGCCGGGTCAGCACGGCGTCGTGGCGGCGCTCGCCGGACGCCAGACGATCAACGACCTGGTGCTGCCGGGCGGGCGGCTCCTGGAGCAGCGGGACACGGCGTACGACCTGCTCACGCAGATTCCCGGGGTGAGCTGCGTGAAGCCCAAGGGATCGCTGTACCTCTTCCCGCGGCTCGACCCGAAGGTGTTCAAGATCAAGGACGACCGGCAGCTGGTCCTGGACCTGCTGCGGGCTGAGAAGATCATGGTCGTCCACGGTACGGGCTTCAACTGGCCGGAACCGGATCACTTCCGTGTCGTCACCCTGCCGACGGCGACGGACCTCGCGGAGGCCGTCCGGCGGATCGGGAACTTCCTGGACGGCTACAGCCAGCCCTGAGGCGTACGCCACCTGGGGCAGGCATAACTTTAGACAGAATCCAAGCTAGGATGGTGTCAAGCAACCCGCTTGGAGGCCATCCCGTGTACGAGCCGATCCGCACCAAGTCGGTCCATTCGACGGCCGACGACGCGAGCTTCCCCCACCGCTCCCGCGAGGAGGAGCTGGACATCCAGCTCGCCGGGCACCTCGCGGCGCTCCTCGCCGCCACCGACGAGCTGCGCGCCCTGGCGCCGGCCGCCGAGCTGGACGCCGCCGCCGAGCGGCTGGCGCGCGAGGTGGCGCGGCTGCGCCGCGGCGCGCAGCCGGTGCGGACCTCCGTCGCCGCCGGCCGGGCCCACGGCTCGGCGCGCGGGAGCCGCCCCCTGACCCCGCTCGCCGCCCTGCACCAGCGCGCCCACGCCCTCGCGGGCCGCGCCCTGGTCGTGGCGGCTTCCCGCGCCGACACCGCGGCGGCGATCCTGGCCGCCGAGCGCATGGACGCCCACGCGGACGCCGCGCGCCTGGTCGGCACCCCCTGAAACGGCCCCGGTCCGCGGCCGGTGAGGCCGCGGACCGGGTGCCACCAGCGGTGGCGACGGCACTGGGGGTGCCCTTGGCCCCGCCGATGAGCCTCGTCATTGAAGCACGCGGGGACCGCGCAGGTGAGGGCCGTGTGCCGAAAGCGTGAAGGACGCGTGCCTCCGCACAAGGACGCGTGCCCACGCATACGGGAGGGCCCCGCACGCCGTTGTGCGGGGCCCTTTCCGTGGCGCTGGAGCGTCAGCCGAGGCGCTGCACGAGCGCGCGGTACTCGTCCCACAGTTCCTGCGGCGTGTGGTCGCCGAAGGTGTTGAGGTGCTCGGGGACCAGCGCGGCCTCTTCGCGCCAGACCTCCTTGTCGACCGTGAGCAGGAACTCCAGGTCGGACGCGGGCAGGTCCAGGCCCTCGGTGTCGAGCGAGTCGACCGTCGGGAGGATGCCGATGGGGGTCTCGACGCCCTCGGCGCGGCCGTCGAGGCGCTCCACGATCCACTTCAGGACGCGGGAGTTCTCACCGAAGCCCGGCCACACGAAGCGGCCCTTGTCGTCCTTGCGGAACCAGTTCACGTAGTAGATCTTGGGGAGCTTCGCCTGGTCCTTGTCCTTGGCCACGTCGACCCAGTGGGCCATGTAGTCGCCCATGTTGTAGCCGCAGAAGGGCAGCATGGCGAAGGGGTCGCGGCGCAGCTCGCCGACCTTGCCCTCGGCGGCGGCGGTCTTCTCGGAGGCGACGTTCGCGCCGAGGAAGACGCCGTGCTGCCAGTCGAAGGACTCGGTGACCAGCGGGACCGCGCTCGCGCGGCGGCCGCCGAAGAGGATCGCCGAGATCGGCACGCCCTTGGGGTCCTCCCACTCGGGCGCGATGATCGGGCACTGGGAGGCGGGGGTGGTGAAGCGGGCGTTGGGGTGGGCGGCCGGGACGCCGGAGTCCGGGGTCCAGTCGTTGCCCTTCCAGTCGGTGAGGTGGGCGGGGGTCTCCTCCGTCATGCCCTCCCACCAGACGTCGCCGTCGTCGGTGAGCGCGACGTTCGTGAAGACGGAGTTGCCCCACAGCGTCTTCATGGCGTTGGCGTTGGTGTGCTCGCCGGTGCCGGGCGCGACGCCGAAGAAGCCGGCCTCGGGGTTGATCGCGTACAGGCGACCGTCCTCGCCGAAGCGCATCCAGGCGATGTCGTCGCCGATCGTCTCGACGGTCCAGCCGGAGATCGTCGGCTCCAGCATGGCGAGGTTCGTCTTGCCGCAGGCGGAGGGGAAGGCGGCGGCGACGTACTTGCTCTCGCCCCGCGGGGGCGTCAGCTTCAGGATCAGCATGTGCTCGGCCAGCCAGCCCTCGTCGCGCGCCATGACGGAGGCGATGCGCAGGGCGTAGCACTTCTTGCCGAGCAGGGCGTTGCCGCCGTAGCCCGAGCCGTAGGACCAGATCTCGCGGTCCTCGGGGAAGTGCGAGATGTACTTCGTGGAGTTGCAGGGCCAGGGCACGTCGGCCTCGCCCTCGGCCAGCGGGGCGCCGAGGGTGTGGACGGCCTTGACGAAGAAGCCGTCCTCGCCCAGCTCGTCCAGGACGGCCTGGCCCATCCGGGTCATGGTGCGCATGGAGACGGCGACGTACGCGGAGTCGGTGATCTCGACGCCGATCGCGGACAGCGGCGAGCCGACCGGGCCCATGCAGAAGGGCACGACGTACATCGTGCGGCCCTTCATGGAGCCGCGGAAGACACCGCCCTTGCCGTCGGTGCCGCGGAAGATCTCCCGCATCTCGGCGGGGGCCTTCCAGTGGTTGGTCGGGCCCGCGTCCTCCTCCTTCTCGGAGCAGATGAAGGTGCGGTCCTCGACGCGCGCGACGTCGGTCGGGTCGGAGGCCGCGTAGTAGGAGTTCGGGCGCAGAGTCGGGTCGAGCTTCTTGAACGTCCCCTTGGCGACGAGCTCCTCGCACAGGCGCTCGTACTCGGCCTCGGAGCCGTCACACCAGACCACCCTGTCCGGCTGCGTCAGTTCGGCGATCTCGTCGACCCAGGAGGCGAGCTCCTTGTGACGGGTCGGGACGGTGTTGGTCGGGACGGTGCTGGGAGCCGCGATGTCGCGCGCCACGATTGCTCCTAATCGAGGGGTTTTTGGGATGTATGCCCCGTGGGGGCTGCGACCCGGACGCTTCACGTGTACTTCCTTTGGCGCTCATCCGGTGCCGACCGCACTCATTTGATCATCCGACGCGTCCGCGCATCTGTCCAGAGGGCCTCACACCTGAGCGGCGTGAGGCTCGCCACTTGTACGGCTTCGGGTACGAGGGCGGGGTTCCGTCCGTTTTGGTGCGGGGCGCCCGGGGCGGGCGGGGCGGGGGCGGAGTGGGGTCCGCCACTGGCTGATGACCGACTTACGGGGCCGTAGGTACGATGCGGACCATGACCGCCTCCGCCTCCGAACCGATTCCGGAACCCGAGGGCGCCCCCTCCCTCGTCCCGTCCCCGCAGGACATGCCGCTGCCCGTCAAGCCGAAGATGCGCGGCTGGTTGCACGCCGGCATGTTCCCCGCGGTGGTCGTCGCCGGCCTGGTGCTGACCGCCCTCGCGGACACCACCCGCGGCCGGATCGCCTGCGGCGTCTTCGCCCTGACCGCCTGTCTGCTCTTCGGCGTGAGCGCGCTGTACCACCGGGGGAACTGGAGTCCGCGGGCGGACGGCGTCCTGCGCAGGCTGGACCACTCCAACATCTTCCTGATCATCGCGGGCACCTACACCCCGCTGACGATGCTGCTGCTCCCCGGCGCGAAGGGGCGGTGGCTCCTGTGGGGCATCTGGGGCGCGGCCGTCGCGGGCATCGCCTTCCGCGTGTTCTGGGTCGGCGCCCCGCGCTGGCTGTACACGCCGTGCTACATCGCGATGGGCTGGGCCGCCGTCTTCTTCCTGCCCGACTTCATGCACACGGGCGGCGTCGCCGTGCTCGTCCTGGTGGTCGTCGGCGGACTGCTCTACAGCGCGGGCGGCGTGATCTACGGCATCAAGCGCCCCAACCCCTCCCCCCGCTACTTCGGCTTCCACGAGGTCTTCCACTCGCTGACGCTGGCCGCCTTCGCCGTCCACTACATCGGCATCTCCCTGGTGGCCTACCGACACGGCTGACCCCCGCCCCACCGCACACGCCCAGTGGCCCCGGCTCTTTGTCCGGGGCCACTTTTTCGTGCCCGGCCGTGTGCTCCCGGACGCCGGACCAGTCGCGGCCGGTCGCAGCCGGGTCGGTCGCAGCCGGACGGTCGCAGCCGGACGGCGCCTGAAAATCCCCGGTGGCGGGCCGGGGCGCCGTGCCATCCTGACCCTATGAACGGTCCGGAGATCCTCGTAGGTTTCGCCCCTGAGCTGGGCGTTTTCGTCCCGCAGGAGCGAAGGGGCGGTCCCACGAGGGCTGTTACGGACGGTGCGTCCACGCTCGGGCACGTGGTCGAGTCCCTCGGCGTCCCCCTCACCGAGGTCGGCGCGCTCGTCGTGGACGGGCGCGAGGTCGCCGCCGGACACATCCCGGCGGCCGGCGAGAGCGTCCGCGTCCGCGCGGTACGCCGCCCCCAACCCGTACCGGGCGCTCCCCTGCGGTTCCTCCTCGACGTGCATCTCGGCACGCTGGCGCGGCGCTTGCGGCTCCTCGGCGTCGACGCGGCGTACGAGAGCACGGACATCGGCGACCCGGCCCTCGCCGCGCGCTCGGCGGCCGAGCGGCGCGTTTTGCTGAGCCGCGACCGGGGCCTGCTGCGGCGCCGCGAGCTGTGGGCCGGAGCGTACGTCTACAGCGACCGCCCGGAGGAGCAACTCCGGGACGTGCTCGGCAGGTTCGCGCCTCGACTGCGGCCCTGGACGCGGTGCACGGCCTGCAACGGCACGCTCCGGGCGGCCACCAAGGAGGAGGTCGCGGACGTCCTCGAAGGCGGCACCCGGGGGACGTACGACGTCTTCGCCCAGTGCGGTGAGTGCTCCCGCGTGTACTGGCGGGGCGCCCACCACGACCGGCTGGAGGCGATCGTGGCGGGGGCCATGGAGGAGTTCGGCGGAGCCCAAGCCCTCGCCTGAGGCCGGCGGGGCCCTCACCTGGGGCTGCGGAGCCCTCCCCTCATGGCGGCGGGGCCCTCACCCCATGCCGGCGGGGCCCTCACCTCATGCCGGGCTCACTTCCACGGGTCGGTGAACGACCGGCCCGGCACCGGCTTGGCGATGAGCGCCACGGCGGCGAAGAAGTTGACCTGGCCGATGGCGAACATCAGCGTGGCGAGCGCCTTGGGCTCGTAGTGCTCGGCCGCCTGCGCGTACAGCTCGTCGGGGACCCGCTCGCCCTGCGTGGCCGGCTGGAGCACCGCCTCCACCAGCGCCAGCGCGGCCCGCTCGGGGCCGGTGAAGTACGGCGAGTCCTGCCAGGAGGCCACCGACGTGATCCGCTCCTGCGTCTCCCCCATCTTGTTCAGGAAGCCCGTGTGCAGCACGGTCAGGTAGGTGCTGCCGAGGATCTGCCCGGCACGCAGCTGCACCAGGCTGATCGTCGGACGCGGCAGCGAGCCGTTGCCGACGACCTTGAACAGCGCCGCCGACACCTCCGCCAGCTCGGGCACGAGGGCCGCCGGGTCATCGGACATCCTCGGCGCCATCGGGATCTCCGCCGTGATCGAACGCGTTTCCATCGCCGTCTCCCTCGGGTTGCTGTGGTGCTTTCACTGCACTGACGGAGCGCGAGGAGAAAGTGTGACCGGGGGAGCCACACGCGTTTGGGCGGACCCCGCACGCGTTCGCGGGACCCCGGCCGGGTCCGCCTCAGGAGGCGGGTCGGGTGGGCCTCAGGAGACGGACCGGGCAGGCGTTCGGAGACGGGTCAGGCAGGCCGTTCGGAGACGGACCGGGGTGGGCCTCAGGAGAGCAGACCGGCCAGCGCGGCCGCGTCCGTCGTCGGGGCGTCACAGACGAAGCCCCGGCAGACGTACGCGGCGGGCAGCCCGCCGATCAGGCCCCGGCCCGCGAGCAGCGGCAGCTCCTCGGAGCCCTCCGGGCCCGCCGCGACGACCGCGCCGGGCGCGGCCCCGAGCAGTGCCGTGCGGTGCAGGTCCCCGAGGACGTCGTCCACCACGGCCACTTCGAGGGGCCCGGAGAGCGCCGCCTCGGCGACCGCGAGGCCGTGTCCGATGAACCGGGGCACGCGGGGCCCGAGCGCCTTGACGACGCCGAGGGCGCGCTCCGCCGCCGTGCGGTGCGGTGCGGCGCCGGTGTGCGCCGCGTACGACAGGAGCGCGCCGGCCGCCGCCGTCCACCCGGAGGGCGCGGCGTTGTCGGTGGGGTCCTGCGGGCGCCGGATGAGCCGCTCGGCGTCCTGCGCCGTGTCGTACAGCGCGCCGCTCTCCGGGTCCACGAACCGGGTGAGGACGTGGTCGAGCAGGAACCCGGCGAACTCCAGCCACACCCCCTCCCCCGTCACGGACGCCAGCGCGAGGAAGCCCTCGGCGACATCGGCGTAGTCCTCCAGGACACCCGCGTTGGCGCCGGCCCTGCCGTCCTTCGAGGTGCGGGCGAGCCGCGCGCGGGGGTCCATGTGCAGACGTACGAGGAGATCGCCCGCGCCGACGGCCGCCGCGATCAGGTCGGGCCGGTCGAAGTACGCGCCGACCTCGGCGAGCGCGGCGACGGCCAGGCCGTTCCAGGCGGCGACCACCTTGTCGTCCCGGCCGGGCGCGGGGCGCCGGTCGCGGGCCGCCAGCAGCCGCTCACGGATCGAGGCGAGCCGCGCGGCGTCCGCCACGGGCCCTTCCCGCAGCGGGAGTTGGAGGACGGAGGCGCCTTCCTCGAAGGTGCCCTCGCGGGTGACGCCGTAGCAGGACATCGCCAGTTCGGCGTCGGCGTCCCCGAGGACCTCCCGGAGCTGCTCGGGCGTCCATACGTAGTACGCGCCCTCGACGTGCTTGCCGGTGGCCGGGTCCTCGCTGTCGGCGTCGAGCGCGGAGGCGAACCCGCCTTCGTTGGTGCGCAGTTCGCGGACCATGAAGTCGGCGGTCTCCAGGGCGACGCGGCGGGCGAGGTCCGAGCCGGTGGCGCGCCACAGATGGGCGTACGCCCGGCAGAGCAGGGCGTTGTCGTACAGCATCTTCTCGAAGTGCGGCACGACCCACTCGCTGTCGACGGAGTAGCGGGCGAAGCCGCCGCCGAGCTGGTCGTAGATGCCGCCGCGCGCCATCCGCTCGCAGGTCTCGGCGGCCATCTGGAGGGCGCCCTCGGAGCCGGTGCGGGCATAGTGCCGCAGCAGGAACTCGATCACCATGGACGGCGGGAACTTGGGCGCGCCGCCGAAGCCGCCGTGCGAGGCGTCGTAGTCGCGGGTCAGGCCGAGCAGCGCCTGCGCCAGCTCGTCCTCGCCGGGCTTCTCGCCGGAGCCGTGGGTGAGCTGCCGCTCCCCCAGCTCGCGCACGATCTTGCCGGCGACCTCGGCGACCTCGCCGCGCCGGTCCGTCCACGCCCGGTGCACGCCGTCCAGGACCTGAGCGAAGGACGGCATGCCGTGCCGCGGCTCGGGCGGGAAGTACGTGCCGAAGTAGAAGGGCTCGGCGTCGGCGGTGAGGAAGACGGTCATGGGCCAGCCGCCCTGCCCCGTCGCGGCCTGCACGGCCTCCATGTAGACGGCGTCGACATCGGGCCGCTCCTCGCGGTCCACCTTGATGTTCACGAACTTCTCGTTCATGAACGCGGCCGTCGCCTCGTCCTCGAAGGACTCGTGCGCCATGACGTGACACCAGTGACACGCCGAGTACCCGACCGACAACAGTACGGGTACATCACGCCGTTTCGCCTCCGCGAACGCCTCGGGTCCCCACGGCCACCAGTCGACCGGATTGTCGGCGTGCTGAAGCAGATACGGCGAGGTCATACCAGCCAACCGGTTCATGAGATCCAGCCTCTCACAGCACCTGGTGCGGCCGGTGAATCCCGGACGAGCCCGCCCCGCTTGGCCGATTTACGCTTGTGCGCCATCACGTGGCGGGCGACTCCTCCCCCTTCCGATTTCGGGCGACCCGGCACCTCGGAACAGTAGGCTGGGCGCAGCAGAACCGGACCTGCCGAGGCTCCTCGAAGGAGGTACACGATGACCGCCGAGATGGTGGCGCCCGCGTGGATGCATTCGCAGATCAGCGCGGAGGAGTACGACTCCTGGTCCGAGGAGCAGTGCGCCGGCATCGAGATCGTGGACGGGATGGTCGTCGTGAGCCCGAGCGCCTCCAAGCGGCACAACCGGCTGGCTCGGGTCCTGGCCAATGCCCTGGACGCCGCCGCGGGCCCGGACTGGAACGCTGACACGGACTTCGACGTCCGCCTGCAGGACGTTCCACTCACCAACCGCCGCCCGGACGTCATCGTCTACCGGGCGGAGACCATCGACCTCACCCCCACCCGCCCCGAGCACGTACTTCTGGTCGTCGAGGTCGTGTCACCCGGTTCGGAAACCACTGACCGGATCGTGAAGGTCGACCAGTACGCCAAGGCCGGCATCCCCTTCTACTGGCGCATCGAGCAGGCCGCCACCGGCGTCCCGATCGTCTACACCTACGTCCTCGACCCCGCGACCAAGGCCTACCGGGACGGCGAGATGTTCACCGGCACGGTGAAGGCCACTGCACCATTCCCTGTCACGGTCGATCTTGGCGCCTTGTAGGGGCTCCGAGAGATCGTGCACCATCGATGCTTGAAGGCAAGGCGCTCTCATGAGAGTGCGGAGCTCTGGAAGATGCAACAACCACTCCTGCCAGCGACCGCCGCACCTGCGGCTGGTCACGGCGGCAGAGAACCGGGCGGAGCGGGTGGCCCGGCGGCGCGACCCGGGAAGCCCGCCCTCGGACCTCCGCAGCCCCGCCGGACGATCCCGCGCGATCGGCGCCGCTATCCGCGCCGGCCTGGCCGATGGCGAACCCGAAGCCGAGATCGCCGCGCGGGTCCAGGCGGTAATCGCGGGAAGGCCGCCCACTGAGCCTCTGGTGACCGCGCCGGCCGCGCCATCTCATTTGGAGAGTCGACGGGTGCAGATGAGAAGCACGGCCTGACTCCCCAAAAGCGGGGGCAGGCGTTTAACACACTGATCGCCGAGGTCCTCAAGGCGTGGGGATACGAGGCCCGGGCCAGCGTGATCGGGGTGAACGGCAGGGACGAGACGGATGTCTTCTTTACGATCGGCTACAACTACACCCTTGAGGCCAAGCGGAAAGCCGACCCGCTCAGCGCGGACCCTCTGACCAAGCTCTCCGAGCGGCCCTCCACCCGTCCGCCGGGTACTCGCGCCATCGTCCTGTCCGCCACGGGCTGCAACTCGAATGCGCTGGAGTGGATCAACCGACACAACGAGCTACTTCTGATGGACAGCTCCCACATCGAGGCCGCCCTGTGCGGTCTGATGGGTCCGGAAGAGTTGCTCCACCGGCTCTACGCCGAGACCGCCGCTTCCGGCAACCGGTTGGTTTCCCTGGCCGACATCCTCCTCCCCCGGCACGCCGAACCGAGCGTTCCAGCGCTTGCGCGGGCAACATCCGTCTCGCCGCCCTGGCCGATCGTCAAGACCAGTACCGAAGGTGTGGACGCCAGTGTGGAGTTCACTGGAGTCTGGCAGTCCGACCAACACCCGAGTGGAATCAGCGCCGCTCCCCGCAACCGGCTCCTGATCACGACCAATGCCGGCGTGGTTGAACTGCACACAACGACCGGCGCGACCAAGTGGGCCTTGGCTCTGCCCGGCACCGAAGACCGGGCCGTCCGCGGCATTGACGGCTCAGTGACCTCGCTGTGCCGCGGCGCGCTCGTACGCTGGCACCCTGAGACCCGCGACCTTCAGCCCGTGGCTGGCGGCTTCGGTGGCTACGCCACCCTAGAAGCCGGGCGGGACGGCACCTTGTGGGTCTACAACCAGGTCGGGGGACTGGTCGGCGGATCGGTCACCATAAGCCGTATCGGCGAACGGCCCGGCGACGAGACTCGTTACGACATCCCGTTCCCCAACGGCATGCGGGCCGTCCACCTCGGCGACGAGCGGCACTTTCTCAGCGGCACCGGGCACAGCACCGCTATCGACGTCAGCAAGAGCCCGTCCAGCAGCGAGGAGGACTGGATCGCCTCCGCCGTGCCCAACCCTCGCGCGGCCACCGGCCCAGACGAACACATCATCCTCGTGGCCAGCATCCGCAACTCCCTCGACGAAAGTCTCCAGTCCCTCGACCTCCGAAAAGCACCGGCCTGGACTGAACTCCTGACCTTCACTGCCAACCGGGCCACCGACCTCACCCTGAAGCGCACCGGCGCCGGTCGGGCCGAGGGATGGCTATTGACCGATGCCTCCGGCAACACCCAGAAGCCCACCCCCGTCCTGGTCAGACTCGCGCTTACCACCAAAAGCCCGGGCTGACCGAGCAGCCGACTGATCACCCTCAGCACCAGTTCGCCCGCTCGTCCTGCACCGGCGACGGCTGGTAGCACAACGTCAGTCAGCTGCGACCTGGTGCCGTACGAGGAGATCGATCCATTCGCTCGCACGACGCATCCGCGGGGAACCGCAGTCCGCGGCTCTTCGCTCCTGCTCCTCCGCGGCGACGGCGGGTGTGCCGCTCTCCAAGCGCTGACGACACCTGATTCTCAACAGCACCCATTCGTCCGACAGGGCTCGCGCGCCCTGTCGTATCGAGCGCTCTGGAGACGACCGAGCCTCATGACCCCATCACGCTGAGGGGCCCTCCCCAGTGAATCCATACATAGGACGCATCTCCTTCGCCATGGCGCCCAAGTGCTTCAGGGCCCCAGGGGCGAGGGAGGGAAGCAGCGGGATGGTGCGACTCCACGCGTCGGATCGCAGGAGTTCCAGGACGATGTCCCGGGCCGCCCCCTCGGCGGGGGGACTGTCGTGGGCCGCGACTCGGGCGAGTGCCAGGCAGGTCCGGATCACCCGGTCACGGGCGTCGCTGTCCGCGGCCGGCGCCGCCTGGGCCCCCGCCAGGTGCGCGGCGGCGGAACCGAACGCCACCGCTCGATCGTCCGGTGTTCGCGCTGCGTCGGCGTACCGCCACACGGCGGGCGTGTCGCCGTTCAGCGCTGCAAGGAGGGCCAGTTCCGCAGGGGGTTGCGGTCCCGACTGGCGGGCGTACCGCCATCTGCCGACCGCGCTTTCAACAGCGTTCACGGCTTCGTCCGGAAGGCAACCGAGCTGTTCCAGCAGGGCAAGGACGGACATCGACCGCGCTGGCGACACCGTGGCGGGGGCAGCCACACGCAGCGCGGCCCGACCGAGCACGTCACTCAGCCGGGGGGCCGGGTTCCGGACGTCCGGGAAGGCGAGGAGCAGCGCCACCAGCTCGGGAAGAGGGACATGTGGGCCGCCCGCCCCCATCCGCCGTGCGAGAACCTCCACCAACGGCTCGGCGACACGTGCCGCCGCCTCCGGGTCGTGTCGTACGAGCCCGGCGGCAATCGCCGTCAGCGCCTGGAACCGTTGCGCGGTGTCCCCCCTCGCCATCGCCGTTGCTGCGGCCTCGTCCCCGGCGTGTGCGAGAGCCTGGGCCACTGCATGAGCCAGACCGGGGGTGGCTTCGGCCGGTACCGACCTGGCCGCCGTTCGGGCGTAGTAGGCGCCGGGGTCGTCATGTCCAGCGAGGGAGCAGCCGAGGGAGAGCGCCGCCAGGTGCCGCGCGCGGGCAGGTGTGTCGGGCAGGTGTCGCACCAGCGCCTCGGCCTCGTCCGACGCGCCGGCCGCGCCCATGGCCTGGCAGAGTTCTGCGGTCCAGTCATCAGGGAGATGCGAGGAGCTCGTGGGCTGTGCTGCGGGGCGGCTCCGCAGAGCCTCCTCCAGGAGTTCCCCGGCGCGGAGGAGACGGCCCGCGCTCACCTGGTCGTCCGCCTCCAGAAGCAGGGGGAGGAGAGGCTGTCCCGGGCGGTCGGGGTACGGGCCGTCGCCGGGGCGCAGCAGGCCGGTCGATCGCCGGGGCGGGGCAGGACGCCGGGTTGGGGCAGGGCGCGGGGGCGGGGCAGGACGCCGGGTTGGGGCAGGGGGCGGGGCAGGACGCCGGGCCGGGGAGGAGAGCCGTGTGTCCTCGGGTTGAGTCCGTGCGGGCTGTGGTGCCCGAGTGACTCGTGTGGTGTAGCTCGCACACGCCTCGTTCCGCGCTGCTCGCTCGGCGTCAGCTTTCCTGCGCTTCGCCTCGCGCTCCTCTTTCCTGCGCTTCGCCTCGCGTTCCTCTTTCCTGCGCTTCGCCTTGCGTTCCGCCTCACTCTTCTCCGCGGCCCTCTGCGCTGCCTCGCAGGCCTTTCGATTCCTCTCCTTCTCGGCTGCCTCAAGGGTCAATTGCGCCCGTTCCAGCAGGGGGTCCCCGAGCATCCCGACACGATGGTCTACCGGTACTGCCTCCAGTTCATGCCTGATGTCGTCAAGGTCGCCCAGCGCCTCCATGGCCACTGTGGCCTTGGCCAAGCGCTCCAGTGTTGCAGCGAGTTCGCGGCGCAGGTGGGTGCGATCAGCTTCGGACAAGGCGTCAGATGGGGAATCAGGGTCACTCAGAGCTTCGATCGCCTGATGCAGCCGGGCTCGGGCCTTCCGCAGCTGTTCAGCGGCTCGGCGGTGTCGCTTGGCGGGCAGACCGACGAGCGCCGACGCCGCGGCGGCCAGGACGTCGACCGATCCCAGCCCATCCGTGTCATCGAGTTCCTCGCAGACGGCCTCGATGCGATTACCCGCGTACTGGCTGAGGTAGGGCGCTACCTGTGCCAACGCGCCATAGAGTTCCACTGCCGCGGTCCGGGCGCGTAGGTCACCCGCGCTGAGCATCTCCGCCCGGGAGTACAGCGTCATGACGGCATCCAGTTCCCCCGCCGCCTCGGCGATCGCCGCTGTCCCGGCCGCCGGGTCCTGGAGCACTGCGCGAAGGATGGGCCGGGCGGCTCCGGGACCGTTCAGACGAGTGAGCGTTCCGGCGGCACAGAGGAGTCGTGCGTACGGCTCGGGTTCTCGGAGGGCACCGGGAAACCCCTGATGCGCACGGTCCCGGGCCAGCCACTCTGCTGCCTCCCGCACGAGGGAATCGGTGTGCGAATTGGCCTGTCCGACGGAGGGCTGCCCCGCGTAGGCCAGTTCGACCGCCATGTCCGCCAGGTGCACGGCCCTGTCGACGGCCGTGGGCGCGGAGCGCGCCAAGCCGCGTGCGCGCTCCGCGTCCCCGAGCCTGACGTAAAGAGCCGGGGCTCCGTCGGGCACGGGCGTGTCATGTGCCCGGCGCAGCAGGGACCGCGCGCCGTAGAGGGAGATGAGCGTCGCCAGACGGTCGGCGTCGGAGGTGATGTCCGTCGCCGCTCTGATCTCCGTCTCGAAGGAGTCCAGCTGAGCGAGCGGGACGTCCGGACCGGTGGCGCGGGCCAGTTGACGCAGACGGAGCGGATCGAGGACGTACGACGCGCGTTGGGAGGTACCGCTCAGCAGGCGGAGCTGATGCCTCAGAGGATACGGAGGAGTGTCGTCCGGCCAGCCGGCCGCGTGCCACCTCCGCGACCAGAGCAGCAGCTTCTCGGTGTAGCGCAGGACCATGGCATCTCCCAAGTCCTCGCACACGGTGCGCACGAGGCGGGAATCCGCCAAGGCATACGTCCCGAGCAGTGGATCCTCGGTCACCAGGGCACGCCCCGCCGGGCCCTGTGCCAAGCGGTCCAGATGGGCTGCGGAGAGCCCGGTCAACTCCGCCAGATCTGTGGTCCGCAGGCCGCCGTCCGCCACAGCCAGTAGCGCCACGACCGGTTCGCCCAGAACAGTGATGTCGGGCGGTGGTCGCCGAAGCTTCGGTACCCCTGTGAGCGGCAAAAGCGTTCGCAGATAGCGGTTCTGACGCAGTGGATGCCGTTTTTCGGGAACGTCACGGGGAAGAGGGGCACAGCGCCGGAGAGAGACGATGACGCGCATGTTGGGCGGGGGGCGGGAGGGCAGAAGCGCGGCGATGCTCCTGCTCGCGGATCTCCGTACGGCTCGGTCCGGGTTGTCGAACTCGCCCCCGAAGTGATCCCTGGGCCTCACAGTTCCGCACCTGTTTGCAGGCTCCGGCCCGACCAGGTCGTCCGACCAGGCCACGTCGTCGTCGAGGCCGTCGACCATGAGCAGCAGGCTCCGTTCATGCTTCGCGCTCTTCGCGGCGGCTTTGGCGAAGAGCGCGTTCCACGCCCGCGTGCCTTTGGGCACCGGGCGCTCGGTCCTGCCGAGGAAATGGGCGATCTGGTCGGCGATCTCTCTCTCGAACGCGCCTCGCGTATCCGTGCCGTGGGTCTCCGAGACGAAAAAGGTCAGGATGTCGCAGTCGACAGGAGGCTTATGCCGGACGTAACCGGCGAGCAGCGTCGTCTTGCCCACAGGGCCATCGGCGTGCCAGCACAGATAGGACGGCGCCTCAGGGCGGGATTCCTGGACGAACGCCTTCATCTCCGCACGTTCGTTCGCCCGCAGGCGCACCTCGGCCACGGAGACCTCAGGGGCCGGATCGTGTAGCCCGATGAAGCGAGTGCCGGGGACCACGTGTCTCCGGTCCACGGGCCTCGGCTCGTGCCGCGCACTCTTCGCTTCCTTCTGCGCTGCCTTGAAGGCGGCTTCCCAGTCGGCTTCCGAGTACGTCGGAGTGCCGCTGTGCCCGCCCTGCGCCCTGGCCACTACGGCCAGGAAGTGACGCAATCGGTCCGGCGGGGGAACCGTCGCCCCCGCGATCCACCCTCGCAGCGTGGTGCGAGGGACCTCCAACTCCTTGGCCACGCCGCTGTAGGTGAGCTTCTGGGAGCACCACACCTCCTGCAGCATTCTGCGCAGCTCGTTCCTCGCGCGTCTGGTCGAACGCTTCACCGGCCCGCTCCCCTCCGTGGTCGCTGCGCGGAAAAACTTGGCCGCCACCGTACGATCTCAAGTTTCTGACCAGGGGAAACCGTGATGCCGGGGTTGGCGCAACTAGCGGCCACAAGGCCGCTGCCGCCAGCCTGGAGCCCTCACCACAGCAGCTGAAAGCGGCTCCCGACAGAAGGATGGCCCATGTCCCAGCTCCCCGAACTTCTCCCCTACACCCTGCTCCTGAGCGGGACCGCCGGCCTGCTCTATGTGGTCGCCCTGCTCACTGTGGCCCTCGTCTCGGTCCTCGCCTCCGCACAGGAGCGCCGCAGGGACGCGCGGACGACGCTCAGCATCCTGGTGCGTCGGCGATCGCGTTGAGCGCGACGGACGCATCCGATGCCGCGCGCGCCGACCGTACCGGCGCCTGCGCCTTGTGGCAGGCCCTGATGGGGCAGAACAAGTGCGTGACCCAGGAGGGGGAACTCGGGTACTTGAAGTGCACTGCACTCACTGAGTGCTCCCGCCCCTTGGATGGCCTGAAATCCCCTGTCAGACAGGGGAGTTGGCGGGAGAGGATCGTGCGCGTTGCCGCCCGCTCAAGCCGTGGCGCGGCCTGCAGCTCCGTGACCGCGGAGCTGCAGGCCCCGACACGAAGGGAGGGGCATGAAGAAGGCAGCACGCAAGTGGCTGGGGCGCCGCAAGGAGGAGTTGTTCCTGATCCTGGTGGCCGGAGTGGTCAGCGCGGTAGCGGCCAAAGTGGTCGACCAACTCTGGTAGATGGCCGTTCTCGACGCGAAGAAGGCGCCGAGAACGGCCGCCTCCGGCAGTGAGTGGTTCTCGTTCCGCGCGCACGGGGCGGGAACCACTCGCACCTCACCGGTCTCCCGGTGGGGTGTTACCGGGGGTGCCGAGACATCGGCACCCCCGAGTTTAGACCTTTGCTCAGGTGTCATCCGGCCGAGTGATCGAGTACCAGGTGCGACAAGGACCGACATGGCCGGCGAAGCGCTTCCCGCTCACTGCGGGAATGGCCCGTCGGGAGCCTGCAGAGCCCTGGAATGGGCTTTTCCCCGCGTGTGCGGGGGTATCCCGTACCTCCGGTCCTCACGAACCGCCCGGAGGACGGCTCGATGCGGGGACACCACCCTCGTCGGAGCCACCACCCGTTGGGTTTCCGGACATCGAACAGAAGGAGGTGGCACGGACTTGGCGGAGGTTCGACTGCCGATTCCCGCCGGACAGGGCGCCAGCTGGGACCCTCGCTTGCAGCCGTGCATCCCCGCCGTCGACCTCGACGGGGCGACCGCGCACCACTCACTGAGCGAGGTCTTCAACCGGGCCGACGACCTGGCCGCCCTCGACTGCGCCTCACCGGGCGAGACCGTCGCCGTCATCGAGTACTTGTTGGCCATCTGCTTCGCCTCCGGCACCTGCCCGTCCTCCGACGGGGACTGGAATGCCTGGGTCCTTGGCCAAAGATCCCTCGCGCCGGCCGCCGAGTGGCTGTTGGAACAACCAGCGGAATTTTGGGACTTGTTCCATCCTGTCTACCCTCTGGCGCAGAATTCCGACCTGTCGAAGGATCTCCGCAAGAGCGGCACGGGAACCGCCCAGCTGATCATCGAGCACTCCGGCGACTACAACCAGCACTTCGACCACCATCATCTCGAACGCGACAACCCTCTCCCGGCAGCCGACGCGTTCCGCGCCACCCTCACCCAACACGTCTACGGCCCTTATGGACGCGCGCGCATGTCCGGGGGTGAGCTCGGCGCCAGGGTCACCAATCTCGCGGCGGGCCGCCTGACGGGCCGGATCCGGGTCGTCATCCTGGGGGGAACGCTCGGTGAGACACTGCGTCTGAACCTCTATCCGCCCGACGGGCCGGGGAAGCCGCTCAACACCTCCTGGACCAACTCCGTCTTCGAGCAGCGCAGGTTCGAGGAGAAGCGGAAGCCCCGGGCGCCGCGGAGCTCCGCGGACCTGCACAGCGCCCTGGGGCGTTCCGTCCTGCTGCGTCCAGCCCACGGTCCCCACGGGCAGCTCATGGTCGACCGGGTTCTGATCGGAGCCGGTGAGGTACTGGAACTCGACCCGGCACGTCATCTTCAGGACGCCGTGTACAGCACGACCACGAACGGCGTGTCCAAGCCCCTGTGGCCCTCACCCAGCCGAGCCCTCTGGCAACAGGCCCACGCTCTGTACGGCGCCGTCAACGACGGCCGGGGCGGGATGTACGCGCGGCTGCGGTCCCTTCTCCCGTACCGTCGACCAGAACCCGAGGAACCGGGCCCGGAAACGCTGCAGGGCGCCCCCTACCACCTCTGGGCTGTCGGCCTGCTGACCAACAAGACACTCCCCGTCATATGGACCCACGGTTCCTACCCCTACGCCCCCGGCATGGCCGCGCACCTCTACCGCGCGTCACACCGCGGCTCGGACATCGCCGAACACCTGGCGCGGACTCTCAAGCACGCGGCGATCGTCGCCGCGGAGATCGCGTTCCCGGCCATGAGTGCCGCGGACGAGGCCGGTCCGGTGGCGCGTCTAGATGCCCGGTACGACTTCTGGCCCGCAGCCGAGGACCCCTTCCTCAAACTGCTGGACGAGGTGATCGACCGGGGGCTCGAGGACGACGACCCGGTGTCCGCGCCCTTGGTCGCCTACGCGATGAGCCTGACGACCACGGCTCGCACCCGGTTGCTCCAGCTCCTCGACACCCTGCCGCCCGGCGACCGCTACCACCGAGCACGGACCCGGGCCGTGCGACTTTTCGAGGAGGCCGTGTCCGGCGACCGGGCCCCGGCCGAACTCCGAGGGGAGACAGCGCTTGACTGAGCAGGATTCGTCGGCCGGTACGGATGCACCCCGTTTCACCCACGACAGCGCGGCACTCACCCATTGGCTCACCACCCTCGTCCGCAACCGCGAGTACGGGACGCTCGCCGAGCTCCGCCGGTCCCGGGTCCGTACCAACGCGCACATCCGCGCGGGCTGGTACGGAGGGGACGACCACCGCGACCTCTTCGAGCGGATGGCCTTCCTGTTCGCGATCTACCACCAGGGGCGCTCCACACCCTCGTACGGCCACGGCAGTCTCGGCGCCGCGGCCCGCAGGATCGGGGACGGGACCGGACGCGGTCCGGACAACCCCGGCGCTCAACGGCTTCTGGACCGTGTCGTCGCGAGCCGGCGCGTTCCCTGGCGACACCTCCAGCACGCGATCACCCGGCTCCGCTCCTGTGAACAGCCCCCGCCGTCCTGGACCACCCTCACCGAAGACCTCATCCGGTGGAACGACCGCAAGGCGCGCATCGCCTACGAATGGTCGGTCCATTTCCACACCCCTCCGGGGGCAGCCGGGAAGCGTGGAACGAACCCGTGACACGGGCGGCTCCTCCACCGACGTCTCGAAAGGACACCACCTCGTGACCGAGCCACCTCGGAGCCAGTTCCTCTCCTTGCATCTCATCGAGACCCTGGCCGCTGTCCTTCCCGTACGTGATGAGAACGGGCAGCCCAAATCCCTGGTCTTCGGCGGTGTGGAACGCCACATGATCACGAGCCAGGCCCGCAGGCGCGCCGAGCGGGTCCACGCCCGTGACCGGGCCAATGCCGGCCTGGGGGAGCTCAAGAGACGAAGCATGGGCGTCCGCACCCGGGAGTGGGCCCTTCTCACCGGACGTGAACTCGAGTCCGCCCACGGCTGGGAGCGGGACAGGGCTCTGGTCACGGCCCGTGCGGTGATGGAAGCCAGCGGTCTCAAATTCGGCGATCCGAAGAAGAAGACCGTGGCCAACCTGACCAAGGTGCTCATCTTCGCGCCGTCCGATGCCGGGGCGAGGATCGCGCACCACATCGCCGATCGGGCGGCGGAGGTCGAGGAGTGGCGCGACGCCTACCTCGAAGCCCAGGCTCGCGCCGAGGCGGCGAAGAAGACACGCCGCGGGGCGAGGGGCAAGGACACGACAGCAGGGGAGAACGAGGAGGCTCCCGCGGAAACCGCCAGGGCCATGCCCCTGCCTCCGCTGCCCAAGGCCACCCGCGACGCCGTCCTCCTGGCCCTCGCGCCTCGCGACGCCGTGGACATCGCCCTCTACGGTCGGTTCCTCGCCGAGATCCCCGACTCGCCCAATGTCGACGGCGCCGTCCAGACGGGGCATGCCTTCACCGTGCACGAAGCAGAACAGATCGAGGATTTCTACGCGGCCGCTGACGATGCGAAACTCGACCGCAAACGCAACGCTCTCGATTTTCTCGACGCCGCAGACGACGCGGGCGCGGGTATGACCGGGTACCAGTCCCTGATCTCCGGCACCTTTTACCGACACGCGGCCCTTGACCGCATGCAGCTTCGCGTCAATCTGAGGGTCGCCGGAATGGACGAGGCCGAGGCCGAACAGGTGGCGTCCGAGGCCGAGAAGGAGTTCGTGAACTCCTTCGTGGAGGCATTCCCGGAGGCGAAGAAGAATTCCACCGCGTCCACCGGGTCACTGCCGGTGCTCGTCCTCGCCTTCGAAGGGGAACGTCCCTACAACTACGCGTCCGCCTTCCAGAGGCCGGTGGACGAGGGGGCCTTGTCCGACGGTGGGGAAGGACCGGCGGGACCCGCCGCCGTACGCAGGCTGCTGCGTCACCACACCTTTGTCAGCCGCCGTCGTGGCGATCTGCGCACCACGCGGTTGCTCACGTACGACCCTGAAATCGATCTGCTTCTGGGAGAGCTGGAACTACCGGAGTCGCTGTCCGTTGTGGAACGCGTCGAGGATCTCACTCCGTGAGCGGCACGAACGACTCGCACGTCCTCCTCATCCGGTTGGCCGGCCCCCTCCAGTCCTGGGGCATCGCCGGCAGATTCGCCCGTCGCGACACACACAGCCGTCCGACGAAGTCGGGTGTGATCGGCCTGTGCGCCGCGGCCCTCGGGCTTTCCCGGGAAGAACCTCTGGGGGAACTCGCCGAGGTGCGCTTCGGAGTGCGGGCCGACCGGCCCGGCACGTCGCTCCGCGACTACCACACAGTCGGCGGCGGGAAGTACCCGCTGCGGCCACGGGACCTGATCACCGACCACCAGCGAGCTGCCAAGGCGACCACCGACTCATCGCCGACACCACCGCAGGATGACACCTTGAGGCCCGGTCCGTTCGGACGCGCCGAACTGCGTGCCTGGTACGGCTCACCGAAGTACGTCGGCACCGACCCGAGGTCAGGCGTGCTCATCTCCGGAGAGGTCCGCCGCCACAGCCTGATCACGGAACGCTGGTATCTCGCCGACGCTGCCTTCCTCGTCGGTCTGGAGCACCAGGACAGGGCGCTCCTGGAGCGTGTGGCCCATGCCCTGGAGCACCCGAAGAGGCTGCTCTGGCTCGGCCGCAAAGCCTGTCCGCCGTCGGGAGACCTTGCCGTCGGTATCGCTCCGGGCTCGCTCAAGGAGGTCTTCGAGACACACTCCCTGCTTCCCGATGCCGTCGGTCCCGAAGCCGAGCCGTCGGCGACGGCGCAGCGCATACGCCCGTGGGCCTGGCTCGAGAGCAGACGCCCACTCCCAGGCGTCGGCCCCCTGTCCGATCAGCCCGTGCAATTCGGAGCGGACGGAGGGACCCACAGCCTGCGTTGGGAAACCCGCCACCGCATCACCATCGCCGCACACGCCCGTGGATGGGACATCATCCTGTGAACACGAACACCACTGCGTCGGGCGCGGGTCGGGCCGCCAGATTCGTCGCCGCGCAGACTCTGCTGACCCTGGACGCCCGGCACCCTTTCGTCGGCAAATCGCTCATCGACGCACAGGACATGCACCGAACCGTCATGAGCGGCTTCCCCGGCTGGGTGGACGACGGCAGCCCGGACCCTCGTGCCCAGATGGGCATCCTGTCGACCTGGACCGTCGACCTCCGGCAGGCGCGGCTCAACTTGGTGGTCCAGTCGTCACTCCCCGCCGACTGGAGCGGCATTCCCCGTGCGGCCCTGGCCGAGAAGCCGGAGCCTCTCACCGTCGATCGCACCTTCCGCATCGGCGACCGGGTCGCCTTCCGCGCGGTCGTCAATCCCGTCCGCAGCGTTCCCCCTCCGCCGGGTTCTCCGCCGAAGACCCGGGGCACTCGCGTCCCCCACACCCGTCCCGAACACGTGAAGGGATGGTTCACGCGCCGCCTCCAACCGCCCGGCGAACCTGCGGTCGCCCCGGACGGCGTCACCCGCATCGGAGCAGACGCCGATACGGACCGGATCGCCGTACGCATGCTCCCGAACGTCTCGAGCCAAGCACCCCATAAGGGCCTGCGTATCGCTCGTGCGGAGATCAAGGGCACCTTGACGGTCACCGACCCCACGGCCTTCGTCACGGCCCTCGCCCAGGGCATCGGCCACGCACGCGCGTACAGCTGCGGACTGATTCTCGTACGTTGAACCGCTCAACGACCGACGAAAGCAGACCCTCCACCATCCAGACACCTCTCGTGTCCCGAACTGCATGCTTCCGAGATCACATGGCCTGCACACCGGACCGGTGGCACCGCACCCACACACACCGGACACCCGGTCCGCGTACACGCGGCCCTGATCCGCCGACTCCCTCGCGCCGGAGGCGTGTACGCACGACACTTGTGACCGCTGGTGACCGTTGCTCTCGGAGGGGGACCCATATGCGGGACAGCCATCGGGCCGAGGCCGAGCGGCTGTTGGCTCGGGCCGTGGAGGAGGAGGTGCGGCGTTCGGGCGGGCGCGTCGACGGGGGCGTTCTGCTCGCGCGGGCGCGCGGCTCGCTCGACGCCATGGCGCGAACGGCCGCCGAGGAGTACGAGACGTACACCCGGGCGCTCGACGAGGCCGACGCCGGGCAGCTCACCTTCGGGCAGCGCTACGCCCGCGAGGGCGCCGGGACGCCGCTGCTGGTGGCGGTGGTCGCCGCCGTCGCCGCCGGGGTCTGCGACCTGTCGTTCGGCACGGGCGCCGGCACGGCTTTGGGCACCGGCGCGATCGTCGTCGTGGCGGGCGCGGCGGCGACCGTCCTGAAGGTGACCGCCTCCCACGTGCCGGCCGCCGGCCGCCGCGCCGGGGCGCTCAGCCGGCCCGGCGGCGCCGAACAGCTGCGGCTCCAGTGGCTGACCGCGCTGGAGGTGCGGGGCATCCGGCCCTTCCTCGACCAGCAGCGGCTCCTCGCCGCCGCCACGGGCACCCGTACGACGAAGAAGGCGACGCCCCAGCTGCGCGGCACGGACAAGAGCGCGGCGGCGCGCAGGCGTTCCGTGCTGGAGCAGTCCTTCGCCCAACTCCCCGAGGTCGCGGGGCCCTTCGCCGGGCGCAGGGCCGAGCTGGCGCAGATCGCCCGCTGGGTGCACGCGGCGCGGGCCAGCACCGACACCCGGCCCACGGTCGTCGTGCTGCACGGCGCGCCCGGCTCGGGCAGGTCCTCGCTGGCGGTGCGGGCGGCGCACGATCTGCGGGACCAGTTCCGGGGCGCGTGCGTGGTGGACCTGCGCGGCGACGCCCCCGGGGAGAGTCCGCTGTCCACGCGTGACGCGCTGCTGCACCTGCTGAACCGGTTGGGGGCCCCGCGCGATCAGCTGCTCTTCCGGATCGGCGTCCCCCCTGCCCGGGCGCAGGCGGCAGCGGCGGGCGGCTCCTCCCAGGAGCAGCAGGTCAAACGGCTGAGCGAGCTGTATCACCAGTATCTGACCGGCCTCGCGGTCACCGTCGTCCTGGACGACGCCGCCGACGCCGAACAGGTCCGCACCCTCATACCCGAGCGCTCCGACAGCCTGGTCCTGATCACCGCCCGCGAGCCGCTGGAGCTGCCCGCGGACCTGCCCGCCTGGGTGCACCGGCTCCCCGTCGAGGCGCTGGACGAGGCGGGCGCCGAGGAGCTGCTGCGCGAGTCCGCCGAGGATCTGTCCGGACCCTACGACGCCGAATCGACCCAGGCCGTACGGGAGTTGTGCGGCGGCCTGCCACTCGCGCTGCGCGCCGCGGGCTCCTCGCTCGGACCCCGCTCTCCGCGCCGGCTGGCCGCCGATCTGGCCGCGTACGGGCCCGTCGGGAAGGTCGGTCCCGTCGAGCGCGTCCTGTGGCTGCGCTACACCGACCAGCCCGAGCAGGCCCGGCGGCTGCTGCGGCGGCTCGCGCTCGCCGGGCGCGCCTCGCTGGGACCGGCCGCCGCGGCGGCGCTGCTCGCCACCGACGAGCAGGAGGCGGGCCGCCAGCTGACCTCGCTCTCCGACGCGGGTCTGGTCGACCGGCTCCGGGGCGGCCGTTACCGTCTGCACGATCTCGTACGTTCCTTCGCCCTGGCCCGTCTCCTGGACGAGGAGGAGCCCGCCGAGCGCACGGCCGCGCAGGAGCGGCTCATCGTCAGCTACGGCGAGCTGGCCGACACGGTGATCCGCCTGGTCGACGGCAAGACGTCCACCAGGGCGGACCACTTCGGGCAGCACGGTTTCGCCTCCCTCGACGCGGCGCTGCGCTGGCTGGACGACGAGTCGACGTTCATCACCGCCGCGCTGCGGCACGCCGAGGGCGTCGACCAGCGGGCCGTGCTCAATCTCCTGGGCGCCCTGTGCGACTACTGCCTGCTGCGCGGCGACCTCTATCGCCTCGGCGAGATCAACGAACTCACCCAGTCCATCGACCAGGGCCCGCTCGGCCGCAGCGTGCAGTGGCGCACGGGCATCGCGGCCCGCCAGCTCGGCGAACTGGACCAGTCGCGCACCACGTTGAACTCCGTCGTCGACCTCTACTTCGAGGCCCACCAGGACGCGGCCGCCGCCCGCGCGCTCGGCTCCCTCGGCATCACGCTGCACCACCAGGGCAACCTCACGGAGGCCGCGGCCCGGCTCACCGAGGCGCTGGACCTCCAGGCCGCCGACGAACTGGCGGGCGACCGCGCCTGGACCCTGCACGCGCTCGCGGCGGTCGAGCGCGACCGCGCCCACCTCGCGCACGCGCTCGACATGCTGGAGCGGGCGCTCACGCTGCACCGCGCCGGCGGCTCCGTGCACGGCGAAGCGTGGACGCACTTCCAGCTCGGCCAGCTGCGGCTGCGCATGGGCGACGTACCGAGCGCGGAGAGCGAGCTGCGCGCCGCCCTCGAACTGTACGGGCGCACCCGCGACCAGCGGGGCGAGGCGTGGGCCATGACGCAGCTCGCGCGGGCCCGGCTGGTGGACGGCGACCCCTCACCCGCCCTGGACGGCCTGCGCCAGGCGGTCTCCCGGCACCGCGAGAACGAGGACGCGCGCGGGGAGGCGTGGACCCTGTACTACCTCGGCCAGGCCCTGGAGGAGACCGGCAGCCTCGATCAGGCGGTACGGGAACTGGAGCGGGCCCGCACGATGTTCTCGCGGATGCGGGACGTGTACGGGCTGGCGTGCGCCCGGCACCACTCCGCGCGCGTCACCCGCGACCAGCGTGCCGCCCAGACCGGCTCGCTGCGCAACTCCGGCTTCGCGCGCCAGCTCCTGGTGGACGCCCGCGCCGACTTCCAGCGGATCGGCGTCGCGCACGGCGAGGCGTGGACGTGCCTGGAGCTGGCGGTCGTGGACGCGGGCAACAACCGTACGCAGCAGGCGCTCGCCCTCTGCGACGAGGCGGCGGAGCTGTTCGCCTCGTACGGCGACCGGCGCGGCGGCGACTGGGCCGGCTTTCTGCGCTGCACCCTGCTGCCTTACGCCTCGCCGGGCGGCTGGGAGATCGGCACGGCGGTCGCCCAGGAGGAGCTGAACCGCCTCGCCCGCGCCGACCACCCCACGCGGGACGGCAAGCTCGCCGACTACTTCCAGGCCTACGCCCTGCTCCTGGAGCGCGGCGCGGACCTGGAGACGGGCTGGCAGGCCTGGCGCCTCGGCATGGTCCCGAACCGCCACGCGCGGGAGGTCATGGGGGTGGAGGTGCCGACAGCGGGGTCGGGCTCGGAGGTGCCGGGGGCGGAGGTGCCAGGGGCAGCCGGGTGAGGGGGCGCGGGGGGCGTGTGTTGGCGCCGGGGGCGCATGGCCGCGCGCCCGGCGTGCCGTCCCTACGCGCTGACGGGCGGCGTCGGCGTCGGGGGCGCATGGTCGCTGACCGGGGACGCCGTCCCTCCGCGCTGACCGCTGGCGCCGGGGGCGGGGGCGCATGGTGGCTGACCGGGGACGCCGTCCCTCCGCGCTGACCGGCGGTATCGCTCCCCCGCGCTGACGGGCGGCCCGGCTCCTCCGCGCTTACGGGGGACACCGCTCACCCGCGCTGACCGGGGACGCCGCTCCTCCGCACTGACCACCGGCGCCGGGGCCGGGGCGCATGGTCGCTCCCCGGCGACACCGTCCCCCCGCGCTGACCGGAGACGCCGCTCCCCCACGCCCACCGGCAACGCCACTCACGCGCGGCGCCGCTCCTCCGGCCACGGCCGCAGCCGCCTGCGACCGTACTCCGCCCCCCGCTCGATCATCCGGCGGCGCAGCCACGCCGCCCACAGGGCCAGAGGCGTCACCACGAGGCCGAACAGCAGCGCCGTCCACCAACTCGTACCGCCGTCGGCAAACCGCACGACCAGCACGGCGAACACATACAGCGCCGCCACACCCAACGCGTTCTTCGTCCGCTTCGAGAGCTCCATCGCCTCCCGCTACCCCGGTCACGGGACCCCGCGCACGGGACGTAGAAGATCTACGTCATCGTCCGCGGGGCCCTTCATCCGGCGCAAGGCCGGGTCCCTCGTACGGAGGCGGCGAACGGTTGCGCCGCTCAGGCGCGGCGAGGGGCGGGAAAGGATCACCGGCTCCCCCGGTTCCGGGCCCGCCCGCCACTCGAAGGTGAACAGCCGTGATCCTGGTCATCGTCGTCGCCGTGCTCGCCCTGCTCGTCGGGCTCGCCGCCAACCAGTTCCTGCGGCCCCGTCTGCTCAGCGAGGATGACGACACCGGTATGGCCGTCAAGGACCTCGTCGGCCCCTGCTGACGCTGACCGTCCTGTTGCTGGCCTTCGTCCTGGTCACCGCCAACGGCTCCTACGGCAAGGCGGAGGTCGCCTCCCGCGGCGAGGCCCGCGCCCTGGACCAGCTCGTGGAGACCGCCGAATACACTCCCGAGCCCCAGCGGGGGCGGATCCACGCCGACGCCGTCTGCTACGCCCGCGCGGTGCGCACGCAGGAGTGGCCCGCCATGGCCGACGGCAAGGGTTCGCGCGCACCCAGCGTGTGGTCGACGGACCTCCGGCAGACGTTCCGCGCCCTCCAGGGCAAGCCCGCCTTCGGCATGCTGGTCGGCGCCGACCACAAACGCTCCGACGAGCGCGAGGAACGCCTCACGCAGGCGACCGCCGGCATCCCCGGCGCCATCCTCTGGTTCCTGCTGGCCACCCTCGCCATCACCGTGATCGCACTCGGCATCTGCATCCCCCGCAGAACAGCCGCGGCCAGCTGACCACGCTCGTTGTGATCACCGCGCTGCTCACCACCACGCTGTGCATCATCCGTGACGTGGACCGGCCCTTCGGCGGCATCATCGACGTCGAGCCCACCGCGATCACCGAAGTCGAACACCAGGCGCAGCGCGACTTCCTCGCCCACCACACCGCCGCCGAACTGCCCTGCGACGCCAAGGGCAACCGCCGCACGACCTGACCTGCGCGAACCTCACCAGCCACCCCCGGCCCTCGACCCTTGGCCCTCGGTCCTTACTGGGGCTAGCCCCACCGGAAGTCGGGCGGCAGCAGGATCGTGGTGGACCCTCGCGGCCGGACATCCTGATGGGGCCCGGCGCGGACGCCGCCGGTCTCCCCCCGATCTCCAGGAGTTGGCGCGATGCGTGAGCAGGTGTGGCAGAGGTTCCGTACCCCCGGCCGGCCGAACGGCGGACGGAACGGCCGGCGCGTGACCGCGACGGCCGCGCTGGCCCTCGGCGTGCTGACGCTCGGCACCCTGGCCCAGCCCGCGGCATCCGCCGCACCCGCCGCACCCGCCGCTCACGCGGAGCCCGCCGCCGCCCGGCAGGACCCGGTCCAGCGGAGCCTGGACGCGCTGGTGCGTGACGGCGCCGTGCCCGCCGCGCTGGCGAGCGTCAAGGAGCGCGAGGGCCATACCCGTACCTACACCGCGGGCGTCGGGGACCTGGCCACCGGTGCGAAGGTGCCGAGGGACGGTCAGGTGCGGATCGGCAGCAACACCAAGGCGTTCACCGCGGTGGTCGTGCTGCAACTGGTCGGCGAGGGCCGGATCCGCCTGGACGACCCGGTCGACACCTACCTGCCGGGCCTGGTCCGCGGCGAGGACATCGACGGGAGCCACATCACCGTCCGCCACCTCCTGCAACACACCAGCGGCCTCCCCGACTACGTCCCCCACCTCGACGACGAGATACGGCCCTACGAGCCCCGCGAACTGCTCGACCGGGCCCTGGCGCACAAGGGCGAGTCCGAGCCCGGGAAGAAGTGGCACTACAGCAACACGAACTACGTACTGGCCGGCCTGATCGTCCAGAAGGTCACCGGGCACTCCCTCGCCGAGGAGATCGACCGGCGCGTCATCGAGAAGCTCGGGCTGCGCCACACCTACTTCCCCGCGCCCGGTGACGTGACCCTCCACGAGCGCCACCCCAAGGGCTACCACCAGAACGCCCCGGGTACGCCGCTGCTCGACGCCACCGAATGGGACCCCTCCTGGGCCTGGGCCGCCGGCCAGCTGGTGTCCACCAACTCCGACCTGAACCGCTTCTTCACCGCGCTCCTGGACGGCCGCCTCCTGCCGGACGCCCAGCTCGCCCAGATGCGCACCACCGTCCCGGCCGGCCGCCCCTTCGCCGCCGGCGCCCGCTACGGCCTCGGCCTCGTGAGCACCCCGCTGTCGTGCGGGGGCGTCTACTGGGGCCACGGCGGCAGCATGACGGGTTACGAGACGCGGGGCGGCGTCACCGAGGGCGGCCGCGCCGCGAACATAGCGGTGACCACCCAGCCGACCGACCCGACGACGATGGGCCGGGTCGAGAAGGCGGTGGACACAGCCCTGTGCCGCTGACCGACCACCGCAGGGTGCCGGGGGGCCGGGCACGGAGGTCAGACCTACGCCCGGTGGATCTCCCGAGGCCGACGTCGGAGCCCCCACCCGGCGAAGGCCCCGCTAGTCGAAGGCGTTCGTCCCCGGATCGACGATCTCGTCCAGCACCTTCCTCACGGCCTCGTACGCGACGACGCGGACCTCCGCGTCCGCCGCCCCGCCCGGCCCCTGACTCCCCCCGTCACCGGCCCGCGCCCGCCAGCGCCCCTCCTCCTGCCGGGCCCAGTCCCGGGCCCTGCGAATCCTGCGCAACAGTTCGTCCGAGTCCACGACATCACTCATGCGCGAAAGCTACCCACGAACACCGTGCGGCTAGCCCGCGCGCACGAGTTTCTCCCGCTCCACGAGCATGAGGCGGCGCGCGACCGTGTGCGGCCGCACCAGCCCGGCCCCTTCTCCGAGCGGCCGGCCCCTTCTCTGAGCGGCCGGGCCCTTCACGCCGCGCGGGGAGCGGGCGCGCCGGGCAACCGGACCGCGGCTACTTCCCCGCGCCGGGGAGCTTCTTCTCGGGTGCGGCGGCCTCGCCGGCCACCGCGCCGACCGGCTGCTTGCCCGATCCCGCCTGCGGCTCCGTCTCCGGCTCCTCGAAGTCGACCTTCCGCATGTGCCGGTTCATCGACTTCATCAGGCCCCACACCGCCAGGGCCATCACCGCGAAGACGATGAAGCCGAGGACGCCGGGGGTCACCTTGTCGTCGTCGACCTCCTTGGCAAGAGGGACGAGATGCGTCATTGCCAGATGTGCGTTCACGCTAGGCATTGTCGCGGATGCCCGCAAAGAGGTCGTCCTCGGGGAGGGACGTATCGACGAGCGACTTCGCCAGCTCGTACTCCTCCGTGGGCCAGACCTCCTTCTGGAGTTCCATCGGGACGCGGAACCAGCCGCCGTCGGGGTCGATCTGCGTGGCGTGCGCGATCAGCGCCTTGTCGCGGATCTCGTAGAACTCGGCGCACGGCACGTGCGTGGTCAGCGTGCGCTCGACGCGCTCGAACTCGTCCCACCGCTTGAGCCAGTCCCCGTACGGCGACTCCAGGCCGCGGTCGAGCATCGCCTGGTGCAGCGCCTCGGTGCGCGGGCGGTTGAAGCCCTGGTTGTAGTAGAGCTTCTGCGGCTGGAAGGCCGGGCCGTACTCGCTCTCCGGGTACTTCTCCGGGTCGGCCGCGCCGTCGAACGCCACCATCGTGATCTTGTGGGTCATGATGTGGTCGGGGTGCGGATACCCGCCGTTCTCGTCGTACGTCGTGATGACCTGCGGACGGAAGGAGCGGATCTGGCGCACCAGCTCGCCGGCGGCCTTGTCGACGTCCTCCAGCGCGAAGCAGCCCTCGGGCAGCGGCGGCAGCGGGTCGCCCTCGGGCAGCCCCGAGTCGACGAAGCCGAGCCACTCCTGCTTGACGCCGAGGATCTCGCGCGCCTCGTCCATCTCCTTCTTGCGCACCTCGTGGATGTGCTCCTGGATGTAGGTGTCACCCTGGAGCTTCGGGTTGAGGATGTCGCCGCGCTCCCCGCCCGTACAGGTCACGACGAGCACGTCCACCCCCTCGGACACGTACTTGGCCATGGTGGCCGCGCCCTTGCTCGACTCGTCGTCGGGGTGGGCGTGCACGGCCATCAATCGAAGCTGCTCAGTCAAGACTCGATCCTCAAGTTTTTGGGCGCCCTCGGTGATCCGGCGCAACGACCGGCTTCTATAGTGACGGAACCGGGGGGCGGAAAATTCCGGCATCCCCTGTTCCTGGAGGACGATCATGGCGGCGGTGGGTTCGAAGCCTTCCGAGGGCCCTTCCGAGGTCCCTGCCGAAGGTTCGGCCGAGGGCCCGGCCGAGGGGCTCCCCCAAGGCCGGTACGGCCGCTCGCGCACGGCCGACGAGGCCGCCGACCGCAAGCTGAAGATCGTCGGCTCCGTGCTCGGCGTCGTCCTGCTCGGCGTCATCGGCTGGTTCGGCTACGACTACATCAACGGTACGAAGCTCAGCGCCGAGGTCATCAAGTTCGATGTCGTCTCGGCCACGACCGTCGAGGCGCACCTGGAGGTGCGCAAGGACGCCGACGCCAAGGGCTACTGCACCCTGCGCTCACAGGCCGAGTCCGGCACCGAGGTCGGCCGCGCCGACTTCCGCTTCGACCAGCACCGGGGCCGTATCGACAAGGTCGTCACGCTGCGTACGACCCAGAAGGCGACCAGCGTCGAGCTGCTGGGCTGCCACTCCGACTGACAGACCGGGGTTTGGGTCGCTCACCTGCGTGGACGCATTTCTGGGGGGTTATGTCCTCCCCATGGAGCGCCTGAATTGTTAGGCTCGTGGTTTCGCCCACCCGTGAAGGAACATGCTTCTGGGTAGGGCGATGCTTTGTATTCCCAGTACCTACGAGGAGCACCTGTGACCCAGACCAGCGAGAACGTCACCTGGCTGACCCAGGAGGCGTACAACCAGCTCAAGGCCGAGCTGGAGTACCTGTCTGGTCCCGCGCGCACCGAGATCGCGGCCAAGATCGCGGCAGCACGCGAGGAGGGGGACCTGCGCGAGAACGGCGGGTACCACGCGGCGAAGGAGGAGCAGGGCAAGCAGGAGCTCCGCGTCCGCCAGCTGACCCAGCTCCTGGAGACCGCCAAGGTCGGCGAGGCCCCGGCCGCCGACGGTGTGGTGGCGCCCGGCATGGTCGTGACCATCGCCTTCGACGGCGACGAGGACGACACCCTGACGTTCCTGCTCGCCTCCCGGGAGTACGCGAGCGACGAGATCGAGACGTACTCGCCGCAGTCCCCCCTGGGCAGCGGGGTGAACGGCAAGAAGGTCGGCGAGAACGCGCAGTACGAACTGCCGAACGGCAAGCGCGCCGCCGTCAAGATCCTGGAAGCCAAGCCGTACCAGGCCTGAGCCGCACCGCAGAGCCGAGCAGCAGACAGGACACGGGCCCCCGCACCTCGGTCAGGTACGGGGGCCCGTGCTGTGTCCGGCCCCCGCCCGGGCAGCCGGTCTCGGTCCTCGCCAAAGGACGCCTACGTCCTCCACGGAGACCTCGGAGCGCTCACTCGATCTCCGCTCTCCAAGCTCCTCGACTGATCGTGCAGACGCCCTCCGGACTGATCTCCACCCGGGCGTGCGTCAGCGGGAGGGCTCCCTCCATGTTGAGTCGGAGCCGAATGCGCTCCAGATCGTCGTAGAGGCGCCTGGGTCCGCCTTGATGCACCGTGGGGAATTCCTTCCAAACGCCCTCAGCGCGAGCCCAGGAGCCGTCCGGATGGATCATCCACGCCTTTCGCCCCCGGTCGGCATCGTGCGAGAAGTAGTGCTGGATCCCTGGCACGGTCAGTTCGAGCATCGACCACACGTCATAGGACTCAGGGACATTCAAGACGGGGAAGCGGCCCATGGAGACCTCCTCCCCCTCCAAATGGGACACCTCCTTGAATGCAGGGCCCGTGTTGGGTGGGTAGTCGGCGCCCTGGCGTGTCGTCATGAAGCTCGCCCGGTCCGCTTCCACGCGGCCAATGGCGCTGCCGTCCTCTTGTTTGTCCGCTGTGACGATGAGCCAGGTGCCGGCCAGGGTCGTCACGAGCCTTCCACCAGGGCGAAGGGCCCTCAGCCAGGGAGCCGGAACGCCCCTCGTGGACACCGTGGCGATGATGCGGTCGAACGTGCCGGGAAGAGGCCCCGTGATGTCGCAGACGGCCGTCTGAGGGTGATGACCGATGTCGTGCAGTCGGTCGGCCGCTGCTGCCACGAGGTAGGGATCTACGTCCACGCTCGTCACGTGCTCAGAGCCAAGGCGTGCACAGGCCAGGGCCGTTCCATAACCCGTTCCTGCCGTCACAAGGATGTCCGAGTCGTCCGCCATCATTGCGTGGCGGTACATCTGGACCACCAGGGACGGCAGCGTCGAGGAGGACGTCGGAAGACCGTCAGCCTGTTCCTCCTTCGCCTGATCGGCGTGCACCTCTCCCACTCGGGTCACAAGGGTGCGGTTGGAGTACGCCGCAGCCATCCACGCCTCCGGATCCTGAGGGCCGTCCTGCAGCCACCAACGCCCCTCATCGGCCTTCCACCAACGGGGGACGAAGAGGTGACGTGGCGTGGTCGCCAACGCCTCCCGCCAGCGTGAAACCGGATGAGCGACTTCTTCGGCGAGTCGAGCGGCGCAAGTCGTCCACTCCATGAGCGCCCTCTCAGTCATAGGCGGGGTTACAGGCTTCAGTCTCCGCAGGAGAGCAGTCCGAACCATCCTGGTCCGGATTGCACGCGGTCACTGTGGTGAAATCGTCGGCCCCCGGAGAGGGCTGGCAGGAATCTTCCTTGGGGGTGCAGGAGTCAGGGACACACGCACCGCTGTTCCGCCGTGGAACAACGGCTGTGTGCGCTGCCCACTCGGAGCCGCGCACGATCTCGGTGAGGGGCTGTTCCTTCACATTGCCGGCGACCATCCAGCGGGACATGACGCACGGCGTCACCTCGCCATCGGGGTGAACGGCTGCCCGGTTGTCCCCGCAGTTGCCGCACAGCTCCTTGGGGTCGTGGAAATCGACGCCTGCGGGGTCGCCCTTGCCGATGGCCCTGACGCGGTCGTACCGGATTTCCCCGGTGACACCAAGGGCACGCAGCTCTGCCCTAGCACCGTCGACCCGCTGCCCCTCGAGAACGTGCACCAGCGACACCCGAAGCGGGATGCCGCGCCGCAGTGCTTCGATGATGTTGCCCTTGGTCCGTTTGTAGGAACCTCGGCCTCCTGTGAGTGCCTCGTGCTCCGCCTCAGTGTCGCTGTAATAGCTCGTTGCGAGACTCACGCCAGGAAGCGAGAAGACCCTCCACATTGCCGGGCGGACGTGCACGAGGTTCGAGAAGACCTCAACGCGGATGGTCCGAGCAAGAGTTCGCTCGACAAGTTGTGGAAGGTAGGGGTGAAGTGTCGCCTCCCCTCCGATGTACTGGATCAGCTTCACACCCGCAGCGGCGGCTTGGTCGATCACCGCGTACCAGTCGGCCGGCGTCATCGTGCCGTGGCTGCCCTGCGGCCCCGATTTTGCGTAGCAAAAGGTTCCGCACTGGTTCTGGCACTTCCCAGTGATCTCCAGCGCCAGGGTTTTGAGGGTGTTGGTCGGGGAGTCAAGGATGACTGTCACGCGACTTCCTCTCACAGTTGGGGCATGAGTTCCCTCGCCCGGAGTCGAACCGGGATCAGCGCCGGCATCAAGGAAGGAGGGAAACCTTGGCGTGGGTGCTGGCTCTGCCATGGAGCCACGAGGGATAGAACCCGCTTTCCGCCACGCGTCACCGCAGCGGTTGGCCGGGCGCGGGCGCGTGAGCCGTTCGTTGGCTGCCTGCCTCATCGCATGGAGACAGCCGCGATGAAGAACCCGATGGCGGCCAGGATCAGGGCGGTGCCCGCCACGGCCACCCGGCGGCCGTTCACAGGGGCCTCGGGTGACTCATGAGACCGGTACCACCGGGCGGTGCGCTGTCCTGGGGCCCGTGATGACCCACAGGCCGTGGTCCGTGAGGGTGAGCACCCGTCCGCCCAGGGATGTGCCCGGTCGTTTGGCCTCGACCCGGCGGTACGCCCCGGCCACCCAGATGTAGTCGCCCTCCTGGACGCTGTCCCCGTCCACCGTCGTGGGGACGGTGCCGCTGGGCGCGGCGTGCACCGCAGCGGCATGTGCCGGTGCGCACCGGCCCGCCGGCACGTCACGGCTACGCCCGTCCCTGTCCTGGATGCGGAGTGTGTCGCCGTGGCAGCTGATCACCCTGGCGAACACCCCGCGCCCCGAGTCCCAGATCTCCTCGTCCGGCGCGAACTTCCGCACCTGCGGCGGAACATAAGTTTCGCTCAGCCGTCGGCACAGGGTGTGCGCCTCCGCCAGGTTGACCGACCCCAGCACGATGCGGGGCTCCTCGCTCAACCAGTCCACGCGAATTTCCGGCAGGGGGGTACCGCCGTCGAGGAGCACCTTTCTCAGCGCTTCCAGGGTCGCCTGGGCCACGTTCGCGTCCTCGCTGATGGCGAACAGGGTGGGATGCGTGCGGGTGGAGTCCATCAGCGGTCCTCTGGTGTCTGCGTCTACGTCACGTTCTGTGTCCCACCGTGGACCCTGCGCCGGTAGCCTGAACAGAGCTGCATTGTTGCCCAGTTGGAGGGGACAACAGGATGGGAGCGGCATGCCGAGACGACGGCCGGAGGAGCGAGGAAATGACGAGTCTGCGCGCCATGTGCTCGCCCGGGAATTACGGAACCTCCGCGCTCGTTCAGGTAAGTCCCTGGCGCAGCTACACGAGGACACTACGTATGACCGGACGTACCTGCACCGGGCCGAGACCGGGGAGCGCCTCCCATCGATCCAGGTGATCGAAGCGCTGGAAGTCGTTTACAAGACCCACGGGCTCCTGGTCGGGCTTTGGAAGCTGGCCCGGCAGGAAGCTTTCAAGGAGCAGTACAAAGACTTCATGGCTTGTGAAGCCAAGGCCTCGATCATTCACAAGTTCATGTGCTCGATCCCTGGACTGCTCCAGACAGAGGACTACGCGTGGTTGCAGCTCTCGACGGATCCTGTCATGTGTGATCCAGACGAGATCGAAGAACAAGTAGCACTGCGGATCGGACGGCAACACCTGCTACGCCGCGACCCTCCTCCGCACCTGCGCGTCATTCTTGATGAGTCGGCTCTCCGTCGTGCCCCAAGGGATCGCAAGATCTGGGCGGGCCAGCTCGCTCATCTGCTGTTGTCGGCAGAGCAGCCGCACATAGTGATCCAAGTACTTCCGTTTGCAGCCGGGGTGCACGACCTGATGGGCGGGTCTCTCTCGCTGCTCTGGGACGCGAAGGGAAGCGCTGTTGCCTACCTAGAAGGCAACAAGTCTGGGGAGCTTATCGAGGACTCACGCGAAGTCGCTGCACATCGACTGTCCTACGATCGGCTTAGAGACCTGGCGCTCTCCCCGCCTGCGTCGGTGGAGTTCATCAAGGAAGTCATGGAGGACCGCGCAACATGAACGGCACACCCAACCTCTCCGCCGCCGTATGGCGTAAGAGCAGCTACAGCAACGGCGGCGACGCCAACTGTGTGGAGGTCGCTGGAGGACTGACAGGCATCGTTCCCGTCCGGGACAGCAAGAACCCCGAAGGCCCGGCCCTCGCCCTCTCCGACACCGCGTGGAACGTCTTCATCGAAGAACTTCGAAGGGGCACCTCGTGACCGACAATCCGCAGTGGTTCACGTCTTCGTACAGCAACAACGGCGGCCAGTGCGTTGAGGTCGCCGTCAATCTGGTCGCCTCGCGCGGCATCGTCCCCGTCCGGGACAGCAAGAACCCCGAAGGCCCCGCTCTGGCGATCTCCGACACCGCGTGGAACGTCTTCGTGGGCGCTGTGGGCGGCACCACGCGCTGACCCCATACGCCCAAAGCAAGAGCCCCCGTCCATATCCGTGACGGGGGCTCTCGTCGTCCGGCGCCGCCCGTCAGGCCGTCAGGCCGTCGCCGAGCGGTACTTGCGGACCGCCAGCGTGCGGAAGAGCAGGATGATCAGGATCGAGTAGAGCGCCGAGGCCCAGACCGGGTGCTGCATGGGCCAGGCCGTGGACGTCGAGACGCCCGGGTTGCCGAACAGTTCGCGGCAGGCCTGGACGGTCGCGCTGAAGGGGTTCCAGTCGGCGACATGGCGCAGCCACGGCGTCATCTGGCGGGAGTCCACGAACGCGTTCGAGATGAATGTGACCGGGAAGAGCCAGATCAGGCCGCCCGAGGTGGCCGCCTCCGGGGTGCGCACGGTCAGGCCGATGAGCGCGCCGACCCAGGTGAAGGCGTAGCCGAGCAGGAGCAGCAGCCCGAACGCGCCGAGCGCCTTCGCGATCCCCTCGTGGGCGCGCCAGCCGACGAGCAGCGCCACGACCGCGAGGACCAGCAGTGTCAGTGCGGTCTGCACGAGGTCGGCGATGGTGCGGCCGGTGAGGACCGCGCCGCGCGCCATGGGCAGCGATCGGAAGCGGTCGACGAGGCCCTTGTGCATGTCATCGGCGATGCCCGCGCCGGCGCCCGCGGTGGCGAAGGTGACGGTCTGCGCGAAGATGCCCGCCATCAGGAAGTTGCGGTAGACGGACGGGTCGGTGCTGGTGCCGATCTTCATGGAGCCGCCGAAGACGTAGCTGAACAGCACCACGAACATGACCGGCTGGATGAGCCCGAAAAGGATCATTTCCGGGATTCGGGACATGCGGATCAGGTTCCGCTTGGCCAGGACCAGGGAGTCCCTGACGGACTGGCCGATGCCCCCCGCGGGCCGGGGGCCCGGTGTGCGCACGGCGTCGGTGACGGTGCTCATGAGCCGTCCTCCGTGTTCTGGGTGTTCTCGGCGCCCTCCGCGACATGGCCGGTGAGGGAGATGAAGACGTCGTCCAGGGTGGGGCGGCGCAGACCGATGTCGTCTATCTCGACGCCCCGGACGTCCAGCTCGCGGATGACCTCGGCGAGCAGCTTGGCGCCACCCGTGACGGGCACGGTCAGTTTGCGCGTGTGCTCGGCGACGGTCACCTCGCCCTTGCCGAAGCCGCGCAGGACCTCGGAAGCGTCCGCCATGCGCTCGCGCTCGTGCACCACGACCTCGACGCGCTCGCCGCCGGTCCTGGCCTTGAGCTCGTCGGAGGTGCCGCGGGCGATGACGCGGCCGTGGTCGACGACGCAGATGTCGTGCGCGAGGTGGTCGGCCTCTTCGAGGTACTGGGTGGTCAGCAGCAGCGTCGTACCGCCCGCGACGAGTTCCTGGATGACCTCCCAGAGCTGCTGGCGGTTGCGCGGGTCGAGGCCGGTGGTGGGCTCGTCCATGAACATCACGGGCGGTGAGACGACGAGCGCGGCGGCCAGGTCCAGGCGGCGGCGCATACCGCCGGAGTACGTCTTCGAGGGGCGGTCGGCGGCGTCGGCGAGGTGGAAACGGTCGAGCAGCTCGGCCGCCCGCGCCTTGGCCTCCTTGGCCTTCATCTGATAGAGCCGGCCCACCATCTGGAGGTTCTCACGGCCCGTCAGATACTCGTCCACGGCGGCGAACTGGCCGGACAGGCCGATGGACCTGCGCACCTCGTTCGGATGCTTGAGGACGTCGATCCCCGCGACGACGGCCTTGCCGCTGTCGGGTGTCAGAAGCGTCGTCAGGCAGCGGACCGCGGTGGTCTTCCCCGCGCCGTTCGGCCCGAGGAGTCCGAGCACGGTGCCTTCCGGGACATCCAGATCGACGCCGTCCAGTGCCCTTACGTCGCCGAACGTCTTCACCAGACCTTCGGCATAGATGGCGCCTGGCATGTGGGTTCTCCCAGTGGTGTGGGTGACTTCCTGGGGAAAAGCTTAGATTTGCCGGACACCTCGCGCCCGGCGATCAGTGACGTGAGACACACCATAACGCGATACATCGCGAATCCGCAGCTGTTTTCCCGAAAGTTCACCCCCGCCTTCGCCTTCTCCCCCGCCCTCTCCCCGCCGGGCGGTGACGGCCGGCCCAGCCCGGGGCTCAGCCGATGATCGTGTAACCGGCCTCCCGGAGCGCCGAACCGACCTCCGCGCAGTGCTCGGGGCCCTTCGTCTCCAGGTGCAGCTCCACCTCCGCCTCCGTCAGACGCAGGCGCGGATCGGTGCGTACGTGGCTCACGTCCAGGACGTTGGCATCCATCACAGTCAGCACGCCGAGGAGCGTGGCCAGAGCGCCGGGGTGGTCGGTCAGGCGCAGCCGCAGCGAGAGGTAGCGGCCCGCCGCCGCCATGCCCTGGCGCAGGATGCGCTGCATCAGGAGCGGGTCCACGTTGCCGCCCGAGAGCAGCGCGACCACCGGGCCCTCGAACGACTCCGGCCGGCTCAGCAGGGCCGCGACCGGACTGGCGCCGGCCGGCTCCACGACCATCTTGGCGCGCTCCAGGCAGAGCAGCAAGGCGCTGGACAGCTCGTCCTCGGAGACCGTCACGATGTCGTCGACCAGGTCCGCGATCAGCCGGAACGGCACGTCCCCGGGGCGTCCGACCTTGATGCCGTCGGCCATGGTCGCGGGGTGGGACATCGACACCGGGTGCCCGGCGGCGAGCGAGGGCGGGTAGGACGCGGCGCCCGCCGCCTGCACGCCGACCACCCGCACGTCCGGGCGCAGCGCCTTGACGGCCACCGCGAGACCGGCCGCGAGACCGCCGCCTCCGACGCCGACGACGACGGTGCGCACCTCGGGGCACTGCTCCAGGATCTCCAGGCCGACCGTGCCCTGCCCCGCGACGATGTCGGGGTGGTCGAAGGGGTGGATGAACACCGCGCCCGTCGCGCGCGCGTACTCCTGCGCGGCGGCCAGCGTCTCGTCGACGACCTGGCCGTGCAGGCGCACCTCGGCGCCGTAGTCCCTGGTCGCCGCGGTCTTGGGCAGCGGCGCCCCGACCGGCATGAACACCGTGGAGCGCACACCGAGCAGCGAGGACGCGAGGGCCACTCCCTGGGCGTGGTTGCCCGCGCTGGCGGCGACGACTCCGGCCGCGCGCTCCTCGGGGAGCAGTCCGGCGATGCGCACGTACGCCCCGCGCAGCTTGAACGAACCGGTCCTCTGGAGGTTCTCGCACTTGAGGTGCACCGGGGCGCCCACCAGCCGCGTCAAGTGCCGGCTGCCCTCCATCGCCGTCATCCGGGCGACTCCGGAGAGCATCTTCCGCGCGCCGTGCACGTCATCGAGGGTGACCGTCGGCAGGGACTGGGGCAAGCGGTGACTCATGTCGGCAAGTCTGGCAGCCGTCGCCCGGGGCCTCCCGCGGTGACCAAGGGTCGAGACCGTTCCGGACGTAGGTTTGCGCAGCGCAGGTACGGTCCGCGCCGTGTCCGCGTACCCTGTCCCCCAACCCACCGCCCTCGCATGAAGTGAGCCCCCGGCCATGCCCACAACTCCGGACATGACGACCGCCAGCGAACCCGGTCTTCTCGACAGCCTGCAGCACCAGGTGGCGGTCTTCGCCCGCCGTGCCGAGCAGACCCGCCTCGGCGGCGTAGGCCAGGTCCGCAACTCCATGGACCGCGCCGCGTATCTGCTGCTCAACCGCCTCGACAAGGAAGGCCCAATGGGCGTCAAGGCGCTGGCCGCGAGCATGGGGATCGACTCCTCGACGGTCACCCGGCAGGTCGCCCCGCTGGTCGACACCGGGCTCGTCAAGCGCACCTCGCACCCGGAGGACGGCCGTGCCGTCGTGCTCCAGCTGTCGCCGCGCGGCCAGGCCAGGCTGGACGAGGTGCGCTCCTCGCGGCGCGAGCTGATGGCCGAGCTGACGCAGGACTGGGCCCCGGAGGAGCGGGAGAGCTTCTGCGCGCTCCTCACCCGCTTCAATGGCGCCCTCTCAGCGCGCCAGATGTCCCACGCGGCGCCCGGCGCGGAGGTTTCGGCCACTCCGGAGTCTTGACCCCGGCCCCGCGCCTGGCCTCATATGAGACCGGGACACTCCCTCGCCGGGGGTTGCCCTCTTCCCTGTGACCGGGAGGCGCGGTGCGAGGACGGCAGGCGCTCCAGGACGCCCGCCGGGCCCGGGAGTTCGAGGCGTTCGTCGCGGGCGCGGCAGGCAGACTCCTGCATGCCGCGACGCTGCTCACCGCCGAACGCCCCGACGACAACCCACGCGCGCGTGCCCTGCTGACCGGCGCCCTCGCGCACACGTACGCCACGTGGGACCGCCCGCGCGGCGAGGACCCCTACGACCGCGCGCGCCGGCAGGTCGCCCTGCGCTTCGTGCGGGGCGCCTGGCGCCACCACCGCGGCCACGGCGGCGTACTGGAGCGGCTCGGCCCCCAGGAACGGCTGATTCTCGTGCTGCGGATGTACGAGGGGGTGGCCGAGGAGCAGACGGCGGCACTGCTCGGGCTGACCACCGAGCGGGTCCGGGTCACCTGCGCCCGCGCGATCGCGAGGACCCTGCACCCGCCCCGCGGGCCCGCCCCGGAGCTGAGCGGGGCCGCGCCCTCATGAGCCGGTACGAGCGCAAGGAGAGCGCTGTGCGGCGCCTCCTGGAGGGCGCGCCGCCGCCGGTCCCGCCCGAGCTGTGCGCGCAGGCGGTGCGGCGGGGCGGGCGGATGCTGCGGCGGCGCAGGGTCGTGCGGCGCCTGCTGTGGCTCGTCCTGCTGGCCGGTGCCGTCGCGTTCGCCGTGTGGGCGTCCGTGGCCCAGCCGTGGGCGCCGCCGCCGGCCGACACGACCCCGCCGCTCACCCGCTGGTGACCGGTGGCCTACCGGCCGGTGCCGAGGGCCTGCTGGAGGTCCGCCAGCAGGTCGTCGGCCGACTCGATGCCCACCGACAGGCGCACCAGGTCCGCCGGGACCTCCAGGGCCGAGCCGGCGACCGAGGCGTGGGTCATGCGGCCCGGGTGCTCGATCAGGGACTCGACGCCGCCGAGGGACTCCCCGAGCGTGAAGAGCTTGGCGCGGTTGCAGACCTCGACGGCCGCCTCCTCGCCGCCCTCGACGCGGAACGACACCATGCCGCCGAACGCCTTCATCTGCTTGGCGGCGATCTCGTGACCGGGGTGCTCCGGAAGGCCCGGGTAGAGGACCTGCGTCACGCGCGGGTGCCGGGTCAGCATCTCGGTGACCTTGGTGGCGTTCTCGCTGTGCCGGTCCATGCGCACCGCGAGGGTCTTGATGCCGCGCAGCACCAGCCAGGCGTCGAAGGGCCCGGCGACGGCGCCCATCGCGTTCTGGTGGTACGCCAGCTCCTCGCCCAGCGCGTCGTCGTCGACCACGAGGGCGCCGCCGACGACGTCCGAGTGACCGCCCATGTACTTCGTCATGGAGTGCACGATCACGTCCGCGCCGAGCGCGAGCGGCTGCTGGAGGTAGGGGCTGGCGAAGGTGTTGTCGACGACGAGGCGCGCGCCGGCGTCCCGGGCGATCTGCGCGACCGCGGGGATGTCGGTGATGCCGAGCAGCGGGTTGGAGGGGGTCTCCACCCAGATGACCTTCGTACGGTCGGTCAGCGCGGCCCGCACGGCCTCCGGGTCGGAGGTGTCGGCCACGGACCACTCGACGCCCCAGCGCGAGACGACCTTGGCGAAGAGGCGGAACGTGCCGCCGTAGGCGTCGTTCGGGATGACGACGTGGTCCCCGGGGGAGAGCAGCGCGCGCAGGAGGCAGTCCTCGGCGGCCAGGCCGGAGGCGAAGGCGAGTCCGCGGCGGCCGCCCTCCAGTGCGGCCAGGTTCTCCTCCAGGGCGGTCCGCGTCGGGTTGGCGCTGCGGCTGTACTCGTAGCCGCCGCGCAGGCCGCCGACGCCGTCCTGCTTGTAGGTCGACACCTGGTAGATGGGCGGGACGACGGCGCCGGTGAGGGGGTCGGCCGTGTTGCCCGCGTGGATCGCCACGGTCTCGAAGCTCGGGGCGGTGGGCGTGCTGTGCAAGTCACTCATGCGGCCTGAGCGTAATGCGCGGGAGGGACCTTTGGCGGCCCGGGCACGGGGGTCGCCCTTCGGTGGGGGCGTCCGTCGGACATCCGGCGGGGACGGCCGCCGGACCATCCACCGGAACGTCCGCCGGGAGGTACGCCGGGAGGTCCGGTCGGTGCGGTTACGTCCCGGCAGGTTGGCCAATTGTCGGACCCGTCTGGTTCGCTTGTGCCATGGAGATTCTCTGGTTCCTGTTCGCGGTGATCATGATCGGTGCGGTCCTCGGGCCCGTGCTGCTGCGCAGGCGCGGCGGAATCAGGCAGGTGGAGCCGGGCTCCCCGGACGCCGCCGACCCGGCGGACTACGGCTTCGCGCGTCAGGAGGAGCTGGACATCCGCATGCCCGGCCCGGACGCCGACCTCGTCCAGGTCCTCGACCTCGTGCAGCGCACGCAGGAGTGGAAGGCCGCCTCGCAGTTGCTCGCGGGCACGGAGACGCACGGCGAGCTGCGCTGGCAGCGGGTGCAGGCCTTCGCGGGGGCGGCCTCCCTGGAGCTCCAGCACCGGCCCGGCGGCGTGAGCGACACCCCCGGCGGCCAGTGGCTGCGGGTGTGGCGGGCCGAGGCGCCCAAGGACGCGGGGGGCGCCGCGGTGCACGCGGAGTTCCTGGTGCAGCAGGCGTGGCGGACGGCGGTGCGGGGCACCGACGAGTTCCGGATCATCCTGGAGGAGGCCAAGGAGGCGTGCGCGCAGGCGGCGCTGCTCGCCCCGGGCGACCCCATCCCGTACATCATCGAGCTGTCCATCGCGCGTGGCCTCGCCTATCCGCGCGCGGAGTTCGAGCAGCTGTGGCTGAAGATCCTGGACCGCGCGCCCGCGCATATGGGGGCGCATCTGTCGGCGCTGCACTACTGGTGCGAGAAGTGGCACGGCTCGCGCGAGCTGGCGTACGCCTTCGCGGAGGCCGCCGCCGCGCGTGCCCCCCGGGCCTCCCTGCTCGCGGCGCTCCCGCTCTTCGCCGTCTACGAGCACATGCCCGAGGTCAATCTGGTCCGCGGCTTCTACGAGAGCGAGGTCGTCACCAAGGCCCTGGAGGGCGCCCTCTTCGCGGTGCACGCCGCGCGCCCGGACGACCCGATGCTGGCGCACGTCCGCCATCTCCTGGTGTTCTTCCTGGTCCGCTGCGAGCGCTGGGCGGAGGCGATGAACCAGCTGGTGCACGTGGACGGCCACGTCGGCGCCCTGCCCTGGACGCTCACCTCCGACCCCGCCGAGAGCTACGCGGTGTACCGCGCGCTGGCGGTGGCGGGCTACGAGGCGAACGGCGGCAGCCCGGCGACGCTGCCGCACTGACCCCGAGGAATGCCGGGGGCCGCCCGCACGTTCCCTTGATGCGTCCCCGCACCCCTGTCAGGTCCCGTACGAGGAGAGACCCCCATGATCTTCGGCCGCACGCCCGAGCTCCCCACCCCCGAGCAGGCCCTGAAGGGCCGGGCGACCCCGGAATTCGAGGTCCCCTCCCGCCACACGGTCCTCGGCAACGCGCTGCTGGGCCCCTACCCCGAGGGCCTGGAGGTCGCGGACTTCGCGCTCGGCTGCTTCTGGGGCGCGGAGCGCAAGTTCTGGCAGACGGAGGGCGTCTGGACGACGTACGTCGGCTACCAGGGCGGCTACACCGAGAACCCCTCCTACGAAGAGGTCTGCTCCGGTCTGACGGGCCACACGGAGGCGGTCCGCGTCGTGTTCGACCCCACGCACGTGTCGTACGCGGCGCTCCTGAAGCTGTTCTGGGAGTCGCACAACCCCACGCAGGGCTTCCGCCAGGGCAACGACGTCGGCACGCAGTACCGCTCGGCGATCTACACCCACTCCGCCGAGCAGGAGGCGGGCGCCAAGGCGTCCCTGGAGGCCTACCAGCGGGTCCTCACCGCCGCGGGCCACGGCACGATCACGACGACGGTGCTCCCCGCCGACCACAAGCCGTTCTGGCCGGCCGAGCCGTACCACCAGCAGTACCTGGACAAGAACCCCGACGGCTACTGCGGCATCGGCGGCACGGGCGTCCGCCTGGAGGACCCGTTCGAGACCAACTGGGGAGCGTCCTGCCCCACGGGCGTCGCCCCCGCACCGGAGGCGGCGGACCAGTAGGCCCGCCGCAGGAAAACCGGCAGGCGCTACGCGGCCAGTCGCACCTCGCCCCAGGAGGACGTCCTGGACGGCCTCGCGGTGGGGAGGGCGGTCAGTTGGCGGTGGGCCAGGGAGAGGAGGTCGGAGAGGCCGAGGCCCAGGGCGTGGGCGGCGGCCGCGAGGACCTCGGAGGAGCCTTCCTTGCGGCCGCGCTCCAGCTCGGAGAGGTAGGGCATGGAGATCTGCGCGGCGTCGGCCACGTCCTTGAGCGTGCGCTCCTGCGCCAGGCGCTCACGGCGCAGGACGTCACCCACGACGTCCCGCCAGAGAGGTTCCTTGGGGCGCTCCTCGACCGGTCGCAGGGGGATCACACGGGCTTCGTTCGGCTTCCGCCGCTCCTGGCTGCTCATCCTCCCAGCCTAGGAGCCAACGGCCCGGCGGGTCGCGCGGGGTGTTCCGCCACCCGCGAAATCCCGCCGACCGCGCCGCGTCGGGCCCGGCGCTACTTCGCCGCCGAGCCCACCGACGTCGCGTCCCGGCCCCAACTGGCCAGCAGCCGCAGGCCCTGCGCCGACGCCGAGTCCGGCTCCGCGTGGTACATGACCAGGGACTGGTCGCAGTCGTCCGGCAGCCGCAGCGTCTCGTACGCCAGTGTCAGCTCGCCCACCAGCGCGTGCCGCATCCGCTTGACGCCGTGGCCCTTCTCCCGCACGTCGTGCGTGGCCCACAGGTTCCTGAACTCCTCGCTCTTCACGGAGAGTTCACCGACGAGGGCGGACAGCTGCGGGTCGTCGGGATAGCAGCCCGCGTCCATGCGCAGGAAGCTCACGATGTCGGACGCCTTGTGCTCCCAGTCCACGAACAGCTCCCGCGAACGTACGTCCAGGAAACAGATCCGCGCCCAGTTACGGTCCTTCGGCGCCAGCTCGCCCCAGTCGCCGAAGAGCGCCGCGGCCAGCGTGTTCCAGCCGAGGATGTCCGTCCTGCGCCCCACGACGTACGCGGGCACGCCGTCCAGGGAGTCCAGGAGCCGGCTCAGCGCGGGCCGCAGATACTGCTGGCGGGTGGCCCGCTTCTTCTTCGCCGCCTTCGGCTTCGCGAGCCGCGTGAGGTGCGCGTGCTCGGCGTCGCTGAGCCGCAGGGCGCGCGCGATGGCGTCGAGCACCTCGCCCGAGACATTGCGGCCGTTGCCCTGCTCCAGGCGCGTGTAGTAAGCGACGGACACCCCCGCGAGCTGCGCCAGCTCCTCGCGGCGCAGCCCCGGCACCCTGCGGTGCCGCCCGAAGCTGGGCAGCCCGACGTCCTGCGGCTGGAGCCGCGCCCTGCGGGTGCGCAGGAACTCGCTCAGCTCGGCGCGGCCGTCCAGGGACACGGCCTCGGCGCCCCGGGGGTGCCCGGCGGTGGCCTCGGGGTTGTCGTCCATGCCTTCCATTGTCCCAGGCCGTGAGCGCGTGTCGCCGGTCGTAGGCCCAGGAGCCTGACCCCGTCAGTAGTAGGACCGCTGGACGTAGGCAGAACGGGTGGCTGGGTGATGTCGCAGGTCAAGGGCAGTGTCATAGGTATGACTGAGCAGATCACCACCGTTTCCGCCTACGCCGCCCCCGCCCCCGACGCCCCCCTGGAGCGCACCACCGTGCCGCGCCGCGCCGTCGGCGAGTTCGACGTCCTGATCGACATCAAGTACGCCGGTATCTGCCACTCGGACATCCACCAGGCCCGGGACGGCTGGGGCGAGGGCATCTTCCCGATGGTGCCCGGCCACGAGATCGCCGGCGTCGTCGCCGAGGTCGGCCCCGGGGTCACCAGGTTCGCCGTCGGCGACCGCGTCGGTGTCGGCTGCATGGTCGACTCCTGCCGCGAGTGCGAGAACTGCCGGGCGGGCCTGGAGCAGTACTGCGCCAAGGGCAACGTCCAGACGTACAACGCGCTGGACAAGAACGGCGAGCCGACCTACGGCGGCTACTCCACGCACATCGTCGTGGCCGAGGCGTTCACCCTGCGCATCCCCGACGGCCTCTCCCTGGACGTCGCCGCGCCGCTGCTGTGCGCCGGCATCACCACGTACTCCCCGCTCAGGCGCTGGGAGGCGGGCCCCGGCAAGAAGATCGCCGTGGTGGGCCTCGGCGGGCTCGGCCACATGGCCGTCAAGATCGCGCACGCGATGGGCGCCGAGGTGACCGTCCTCTCGCAGTCCCTGCGCAAGAAGGCCGACGGCGAGCGGCTGGGCGCCGACCACTACTACGCGACCAGCGACGACGCCACCTTCGAGCGGCTCGCGGGGTCGTTCGACATGATCCTGTCCACCGTCTCCGCGCCGCTGCCGCTGGACAAGTACCTGGGGCTGCTGCGCCCGGAGGGTGCCTTCGTGAACGTCGGCGCCCCGGAGGAGCCGGTCTCCCTCAACCTGTTCTCCGTCATCGGCGGCGGCAAGACCCTCGCCGGCTCCATGATCGGCGGCATCCGGGAGACCCAGGAGATGCTGGACTTCTGCGCCGAGCACGGCCTCGGCTCGGAGATCGAGCTGATCCGCGCCGACCAGATCAACGAGGCGTACGAGCGGGTCCTGGCCAGCGATGTCCGCTACCGCTTCGTGATCGACGCGGCGACGATCTGACGGCCTCCGTGGCCTGACGACCCCCGTGGCCTGACGACCCTCGTGGCCTGACGGCCGCGTGGCCTGAAGACGCCTCGGTCGCGGGACCTGGTCCGCTGGGCGCGGCGGAACCGGGACCCGTGACCGATACGGGCGCCGGGTGCCCCGGCCTAGCGTGGGCCGTGTCCGCGCGGGGTCCGCGTCCGCGCGGGAGCACGCGGGTTTCCGGCACACGAGGAGGTCACACGATGTCCATCGAGTTGAACCACACGATCGTCCCGGCCATGGACAAGAAGGCGTCGGCACGGTTCCTCGCCGACATCCTGGGCCTCGAAGTGGGCCCGCAGTTCGGCCCGTTCCTGCCGGTGGAGATCCCCGGCGGAGTCACCCTCGACTTCTACGAGAGCGACGGCGGCCCGATCACCCCGCACCACTACGCCTTCCTGGTGTCCGAGGACGAGTTCGACGCGATCTTCGGGCGCGTCAAGGAGCGGGGCCTGCCCTACGCGGCCGACCCGCACGGCCACCACCCGGGCGAGATCAACACCAAGGACGGCGGCCGGGGCGTCTACTGGGACGACCCGAACGGCCACCGCCTGGAGATCATCACCAAGCCGTACGGCAGCGGAAGCTGAGCCGGCACGAAACGGCGCCGACGGATACCGGCGATACGTGATCGCCGGTTCCGTCGGCGCCGCGCCGCGGGAACCGCGCCGACCGGGGTCGACGCGTCAACGGGGCAAGATCACTTGCCGTAGTACGCGTTGAGGATCGACACCGTCGACTTGTTCCCCTTCTTGTCCGTGATCTTGGCGTGGAAGGAGATCCCCTCGCCCTTCGCGGGGTTCTTCACGCTGACCTTCCCGGACCTGACCTTCACTTCCTTCCACGTCTGGCCGTAGTCGTAGGACACGTAGACGTAGAGGGACTTGAGGTTCGAGCCCGCCGCCGCGCCCTGGAGCGTGACCGGCACGGACTGGGTCCTGCCGGCCTCCGCCCTGCTGCGCAGGTCGACCGCCGGGCTGAACCGCGCCGTGGAGACGGGCAGGCTCGCGCCCTCCACCTTCTTGGAGCGGAACTTGAAGCTCGCGTCGACCCGCGTGGTGGCGGCCGCCACCTTCACGGAGCGCTTCACGGACGTCTTCAGCTCGTACGCAGCATCACCCGCGGGCACCTTGAACGGCTGCGCGCCGACCAGCGGGTCCTCGTTCTCCCCGACCTTGGTGCCGTTGCGGTACAGCGTCGTCTTCGCGGACGTGTAGAGCGACGAGCCCACGTGGTTGGCCCCGTCCGCGAACAGCGGCAGGGAGCCGAAGATCTCGTTGCCCTGGCGGAAGACACCGAGGTCGCCACCGATCCGCGGCCCGAACACGGCCGTGTTGAACGTCTTCTCGTAGCTCTGGCCGGCCTTGAAGGTCTGCGCGGCACCGAGCGTGTAACCCGCGTCGACGATGGGCCAGCCGTCGGCGTCGAGCCCGGCGTGCTGCTCCATCGTCATGCCCCACTTCACCTTGTCCGCGGTGGACAGGTAGAGCGTCCGCGTGGTGGGCAGCGGCCGGGGAATGCCGATCGACGAGCCGCTCGAGCTGCCCGGGATGGCGCCCATGGCATTGAGCGCGCCCTTCTTGCCGCTGGACGACGCGCCGAGGCGCGCCGTCACCTTGGCCAGCTCGTTCGCCTTGAAGTGCCGGGTGTACCCGGTCGCGAGCTGTTTGACCTTGCCGCCGGTGACGACGTCGTACTCGGTGTCCTCACCCTGGGTCCAGTGCCCGTCCCACTGCTGGAACAGCGAACCGTCGGTGATCTGCGGGCCGAGATGGGCGGTGCGGAAGTTCGCGTACGAGTCGAGGAACCAGCCGAAGCCGTAACCCGCCTCCGCGGTCTCGATGTTGAAGTCCGGCGCCGCGAACTGCATCTTCGCGCCCGCCGCCGGCACCGTGACGTCCACCGGCTTCGTCGTCCGCGCGTCCAGCGTCACCGTGGTGTTCCTGGTGATGCTCAGCTTGGGCTGGGCGATCCAGTCGGCGCCCTTGGCGAAGTCCGCCGGGTCCACGGTCATCCCGGAGTTCAGGATGTAACCGCCCTTGGGCACGCGCACCTTGATGGTGCCCGACGCGTCGAACGGGTCGTACGACTTGTCCTTGGCGAGCCCGCTGACGCCTTCGAGGTCGACGTCGTAGTCCTTGGCCGGAGCGCCGTCGCGGCCGATCAGCTTCAGCGTCAGGTCGTAGGACTCGACCTCGTTGTCCACCACGGCGGCCGTCCGCACGGACTGCCCGTCGCCGGTCGCGACGACGTACGCGGAGTACGTGCCGTCCAGGGCGGCGCCCCGCTTGGGGTCGGCGGTCAGGTCGACCGCGGCCGTGCCGCCCGCGGGGACGGTCACCTTCTTCGCGCCGAGGGCGAAGAAGCCGGACGGGGCCGGGCGGCCCTTGGGGTCGGTGCCGGAGACCGTGACGTCGAGGGTGACGTCCTTCTTGCCGACGTTCCTGTACGTCACCTTCTTGGTGACCGACTTGTCGTCGGCGTGCGGCCACCGCTGCGTGCCGAAGCCGACCGACACCGGCTCGGCGAACACGCTCTGCTTGATGGCCCTGTCGACGGCGATACGGCCCGAACCCTGCTGGAACGGCGTGTACTTGCCGCCCTTCGTGGACGCCGTCAGGGCGCCCTTCAGCTCGGCGTACTTCCAGTCGGGGTGCTGCTGCTTCAGCAGGGCGGCGGCGCCCGCGACGTGCGGGGTCGCCATCGACGTACCGGAGATCGTCAGATAGCCCTCGGGCTGCTGGCCGACCTCCTTGTCGAGGACGCTGCCCGACGCGGCGGCCGCGGTGATGTCCACGCCCGGAGCCGTCACGTCCGGCTTGATGGCGCCGTCGCCGAGGCGCGGGCCCTGGCTGGAGAAGTCCGCCAACTTGTCGTCGCCGTCGACCGCGCCGACGGTGAGCGCGGAGTCCGCGCTGCCGGGCGAGCCGACGGAGCCGGGGGCGCCGTCGTTGCCGGCGGCGATCGCGAACAGGATGCCCTTGTCCGCGGAGAGCTTGTCGACCTGCGCTTCGAGCGGGTCGACGCCCGGGGTGTCGCCGCCACCGAGGCTGAGGTTGACGATGTCGGCGCCCTCGGCCGCCGCCCAGTCCATGGCGGCGATGACGCCGGAGTCCTCGCCGTAGCCGTCGTCGCCGAGGACCTTGCCGTTCAGGAGCTTGGCGCCGGGCGCCACGCCCTTGAACCTGCCGCCCGACTTGGCGCCCGTGCCGGCCGCGGTGGACGCGACGTGCGTGCCGTGGCCGTAGCGGTCCTTGGCGTCCGGCGAGGGCGTGAAGTTCTTCTCGGCGACCACCTGGCCCGCGAGATCCTGATGAGTGGTGTCGATACCCGTGTCCAGGACGGCGATCTTCACGCCCTTGCCGTCGAACCCGGCGGCCCAGGCCTTGTCGGCGCCGATCTGCTTGACGCTCTTGTCCAGGCTCGCCTTGCGGACGCCGTCCAGCCACACGTGGCGGACACCGGCGGCGGCGGTACGGGTGTCGCCCTTGCCGCTGGTGAGCGCGGCCCACAGGTCGGCGGCGTCCCGCCGGGGCGTGGTGAGCGCGTCGGCGTTCAGCGACTTCAGGGTCCTGCGGACCGTGGTGTCACCGGCGGAGCGCACCTCGGCCCGGGCGCCGGTCGCGGCTCCCCGGTAGCCGACGATGACCTTCAGGCCCTTCTTCTGGGCCGCGCGGTTGCGCTTCTTGTTCAGCTCGGTGACGTCGAACAGCCGCTGGTCGATCCGGCCGTCGGCTATCAGGCGGCGCGCGTCGGCGGGTATCAGCAGCGTGTGTCCGCCACTGCGCCGGACCTGTACGGGGATGTGCTCGCGCCCCTTGGCCCGGTCGAGTCCGACCACGCGGCCCTCGGCGTCCAGGACGGCCCGGTCGCCGGTGATCAGCGTGAGGCGGGTGCCGGCCCCGGCGCTCGCGCCCCGGGCCTGGTAGGCGGGCCCGCCCGGCGTCGGCGCCGCGGTGGCCGGGCTGGTCATGCCCGCCGCCAGTGCCACGGCCGCCGCCGCGGCGACGGTGGCCCCGCCCGCTCTCTTCACTTGTCTGTGCAAGTCTCCCCCTGGAGGTTAAGGAGCTGTCGCCCCTCGGAGAGAGAAGTATGCCGATGGTCGAACATCTGCTCAACAGCGGGGCGAAAGGGGAGAGTTGGTGCCCGCGGTACGGGTGTCGACACGGGTGCGGCCCGCACCCCTCCTCGGAGTGCGGGCCGCGCCCGTGTCGTGCCGATGGGACGGCACCGCGGGTGGGGTCAGACGGCGGAGCCGGCCTTCCACTGCGCCCAGTCCATGTTCCAGCCGTTGAGGCCGTTGTCCGGGGCGATGACCTTGTCGCCGGTGTTGCGCACGTCGACCACGTCACCGGTGATGGTGTTGTCGAAGAACCAGGCGCCGGGCTTGCTCTTGTCGCCCGCGCCCTTGGCGTCCTCGAGGCCGATGCAGCCGTGGCTGGTGTTGGCCTGGCCGAAGATCGACGGCGAACCCCAGTAGTTGCCGTGGATGAACGTGCCGGAGGAGGACAGGCGCATGGCGTGCGGCACGTCCTTGATGTCGTACTCGCCCTTGCCGTCGCCGTCCTTGAAGCCGACGGTCGCGCCGTCCATGCGGGTCTCCTTGAACTTCTCGGAGATCACCATCTTGCCGTTGTACGTCTTGTTCTCGGGCGAGCCGGCGGAGATCGGGATGGTCTTGACGACCTTGCCGTCCCGCGTCACCTTCATCGTCTTGGTCTTCGCGTCGACGATGGAGACCTGATTGCGCCCGATCTTGAACTGGACGGTCTTCTGCTGCACGCCGTAGACCCCGTCGGCGCCCTCGACGCCGTCCAGGTCCAGCTTCAGCGTGACCGTGGAGTTGCCCTTCCAGTACTGCTCGGGGCGGAAGTCCAGGCGGTTGTTGCCGAACCAGTGGCCGACGACTTCCTGACCGCTGGTGGACGACACCTTGATCGCGGACTGGACTTCCTTCTTGTGCGTGATGCCCTTGTCGAAGCTGATCGACACGGGCATGCCGACGCCGACCGTCGAGCCGTTCTCCGGCGTGAAGTTGCCGATGAAGCTGTTGGCCGGCGAGACGGTCGTGAACGTCGAGTTCTCGTGCGCCTTGCGGCCCTCGGAGTCCTCGGCGGTCGCCGAGATCCGGTACTTCGTGGCGCGTTCGAGCTGGGCGGTGGGCTTCCAACTCGTCTTGTCGGCCGATATCTGACCGGCCACGGCATGGCCGTCGGCGGTCTTCATGGTCACCGAGCTGAGCGTGCCCTCGCTGACCGTGACCTTCGCCGCGCTGTTGATACTGGCGTTGTCGGAGCCGTCCTTCGGCGCGATCTTGATCTGGGCGGCGGAGGTCTTCTTGGCCGCCGCCTCGTCGACCTGGTTCTGCGACTCCTTGCCGCCGGAGGCCTTGTCGCCGTCGTCGCCGTTGCACGCCGAGAGCACCAGCACGCCGCCCACGAGAGCGGACACGGCCGCCAGGCCCCTGCGTCCACGTACTCGTCCGCGGCGCCTACTGTCCGTCATCACACGCATCTCCATAGTTGCCGAATCCCCGAATGCCGCCGAAATCCCGACCCGCCCCGGGAGTCCCTCGTAACCCCGCATAACGTCCTGCCCGGTTCGTCCCGTTCCACTACCGGGCGGACTGTGGGGAACACCACGTCCGCGGTACTGGAACCGTCCCGTGCCTCCACTGTGCGGCATTGGACGGCTCACACGAAAACGATCACCGTGCGGGGGCGGGACGACGGGACCCCGGACGGCGGTCGCTGTCCGGGGTCCCCGATTCCGGATCTTCCAATCCGGTAATCGCCGCCGAGCACTTCAGTCACGCGTCCGACCACACCGGTGACTACACCAGCTCGTCGTCCTCGTCGTCATCATCCTCGTCCGCCTCCCAGTCGGGCGAATCGGGGTCGTAGTCGATCAGCTCGCTGCTCCACGAGGCCTGGGTCAGCTCGATCCCGGGGACCTCGTCGACCAGGTCGAACGGATCCACCAGATAGGCGAGCGCCTCCGCCACGTCCTCCTTGACGGCGGCCTGCGCGTGCGCGCGCTCCTCGGCGGGCATCCGCTCGTCCTGTGCGACGCGGTCCAGCGCGGCACCCGTCAGTTTCCGGGCGTCATCGACCTCCACCACCATTTCAACCCGCAGTCGCACAAACCGTGATGTCTCGTCTCCAGTCATATGACGGAGCGTACGGCCCGGGCGCCCCGCGACTTTCCCGCGACCCGCGCCTTTCACTACCATCGCCCCACACGGCCAATTCGCCAGCACCACAAGGGGGATCCGATTCCGTGTCCGCACGTCGATCCATGCTGACCGCCACCGCCGCCGGAGCCCTCCTCGGCGCCCTGTGGTTCGTCCCCTCCGCGAACGCGACGCCCACCCCCGCGCACGAGAGCGCCCAGGGCGAGCGGCCCGCGGCCTCGCCGGCCCGGCCCCACGAGGCGACCATGACCACGGCGACGACCACCGCGACCACCACCGCGGCCGGCACCCTCGCCGACACCGGCGCCTTCGACACCACCCCGTACGTGATCGGGGGTACGGCCTTCCTCGGTCTCGGGGCGGGCTTCGTCGCCTACTCCGTACGCCGGGAGCGCACGGGCGGCGCCCGGGGCGCGGCCTACTGACCGGAGGCGCCCCCGGGCGCCGGCGAGAGTTCGCCTAGGCGAGCGGTCCGGTGACCGGCTCCACCGCCGCGAGCAGCGCGCCGGAGCGTACGAACGCGTCGGCCGCCGCCAGATCGGGGGCGAGGAAGCGGTCCGGGCCCGGGCCCTCGACGCCCGCCTCGCGGATGGCCTCGACGACCGCCCGCGTGGCGGGGGCCGGGGTGAGGCCCTCGCGCAGCTCGACGGCGCGGGTGGCGGCGTACAGCTCGATGGCCACGACGCGGGTGAGGTTGTCCACGGCCGTACGCAGCTTGCGCGCCGCCGACCAGCCCATGGAGACGTGGTCCTCCTGCATGGCGGAGGAGGGGATGGAGTCCGCCGAGGCGGGAACGGCGAGCCGCTTCAACTCGCTGACCAGGGCCGCCTGCGTGTACTGGGCGATCATCAGCCCGGAGTCGACGCCCGCGTCGTCCGCGAGGAAGGGCGGCAGGCCGTGCGAGCGGTTCTTGTCGAGCAGCCGGTCGGTGCGGCGCTCGGCGATCGAGGCGAGGTCGGCGGCGGCGATCGCGAGGAAGTCCAGGACGTAGGCGACGGGGGCGCCGTGGAAGTTGCCGTTGGACTCGACGCGCCCGTCGGGCAGGACGACGGGGTTGTCGACGGCGGCGGCCAGCTCGCGTTCGGCGACGGTGCGGGCGTGCGCCATGGTGTCGCGGCCGGCGCCCGCGACCTGCGGGGCGCAGCGCACCGAGTACGCGTCCTGCACGCGCGGCGCGTCGTCCTGGTGGTGGCCGGTGAGCTGCGAACCGGCGAGGACGGCCAGCATGTTGGCGGCGGAGGCGGCCTGGCCCGGGTGCGGGCGGATGGCGTGCAGCTCGGGGGCGAGGACCTTGTCCGTGCCGAGCAGGGCCTCCAGGGTGAGGGCCGCGGTGACGTCGGCGGACTTGTAGAGCTTCTCCAGGTCGGCGAGTGCCATGATCAGCATGCCGAGCATGCCGTCGGTGCCGTTGAGGAGGGCCAGGCCCTCCTTCTCGCGCAGCTCGACGGGGGTGATGCCGTGCGCGGCGAGCAGTTCGCCGGCGGGCTTCAGCTCGCCGTCGGGGCCCTCGGCGTCGCCCTCGCCCATGAGGGTCAGCGCGCAGTGGCTGAGGGGGGCGAGGTCGCCGGAGCAGCCGAGGGAGCCGTACTCGTGGACGACCGGCGTGATGCCGGCGTTGAGGACGTCCGCCATGGTCTGCGCGACCTCGGGGCGTACGCCGGTGTGGCCGGAGCAGACCGTCTTCAGGCGAAGGAACATCAGGGCGCGGACCACTTCGCGCTCCACGCGCGGGCCCATGCCGGCCGCGTGCGAGCGGACGATGTTGCGCTGGAGCTGGGCGCGCAGGTCGGGGCCGATGTGGCGGCTGGCAAGGGCTCCGAAGCCGGTCGAGACGCCGTAGACGGGTTCGGGCTTGGCCGCGAGCGCGTCGACGATCTCCCGCGAGGCGGCGAGGGCGGCGCGCGCCTCGTCGGTCAGCTCGATCCGCGCGTTCCCGCGCGCGACGGCGATGACGTCCGCCGCGGTCGTCCCGGACGTCCCAAGGGCCACGGTGCCCACGCTGTGCATATCCATATTCAGCAGCGTACGTATTGAATCGCCAGGTGTCACGGGCGGATCCCACCCGGGCCGCTTACCCCCCTCCGGGGCGCGGCGCCTTACGGGCGGGGGTCCCGTCCCCGGAAGCGGCGGCGCTCCTGGGGGCCGCCCTCGCGCGGGGGCGTGTCGGCGAGGCGGACCACCGCGTCGGGGCCGCTCGCGCCGCCCTCGCGGCCCGCGACCACCGGCTTCGCCGAGCGCGCCGCCTTGGCGCGGTACTGGGCCGCGTCCGCGAGGCGGAACAGGCGCCGGGCCGAGCGCACCGGGCCGATCGGGTCCCCGGTGGACGCGACCCCGCAGGCGACCCCCTCTCCCAGCTCCAACTCCGCCGCGCGCAGGCACAGTTCGTCGGCGACCCGCACCACCTCGTCGGCACTCGGCCCGAGGGAGAGCAGGCAGAACTCGTCCCCGCCGAGCCGCGCGGCCAGCGTCCCGGGGAGCATCGCGCCGCAGAGCGAGAGGATCGAGCCGAAGCGTTCCAGGAGGCGGTCGCCGACCGCGTGGCCCCGGGTGTCGTTGACCCGCTTGAGCCCGTTCAGGTCGCAGACGACGAGGCTCACCACGGCGCCCTCGACGCGGTGCCGCTCCACCGCCTCGTCGAGCCCGAGGTCCACCGCCCGGCGGTTGGCGAGGCCGGTCAGCGCGTCCGTGAAGGCCAGCCGGCGGACCTCCTCCAGGCGCTCGGTCTGGGCGATCCCGGCGGCGGCGACCGCCGCGAGGACGGTGGCGAAGTCGGCGTCGGCGCGGCCGAAGACGGGCGCCCCCACCGGCCGGGCCACATACAGCTCGCCCCAGGCCCGTCCGTGCAGCACGATCGGCGCGACCACGCAGCAGCCCCGGCCGCGCCGGCGCAGCGCCGTGACGCGCTGGTGGCAGTAGCCCGCCGTGCGGCCGCCCCGGGGGCCCTCGGCGGTCTCCACCCACGCGTTCGGCTCGCCGCCGCCCACCCAGCGCTCGTGCAGGAACTCGGTGATCTCCGGGAACTGGTGGACGGGGTAGGCCTCCCGCTCCGGGAACTCCTCCTCGCCCTCGGCGCGTTCGCCCGCGTTCACGAGCACGCGCAACCGGCCGAGGTCGCGCTCCCACACGGACAGCGCCGCGAAGCTGCCGCTCAGCGCGCGGCAGGCACCGAGGGCGGCCGCCCGCCAGGACTCACGCGGAGTCTGCGCGGCGGCCATCCCCTGCGCCAGCTCCACCACGGCCCGCAGCCGGACATCCTCACCCATCACTCCAGGTTATGACGTTTACGGCAATGTGGAACTTCGGGGCACAAAGCCGTGTATATCCCGGGAAGGCGCTCACCCGCCGGGAAGGCGTTCACTCCCCGGGCCACTGGGGCGCGCGCTTCTCGTTGAACGCCGCGACGCCCTCCGCCCGGTCGCCGGAGAACGCCACCGTGCGCCACGCGGCGTCCTCCACCTCCAGGCCCGCCCGCAGGTCGAGGCCGTGCCCCAGGCGCAGGGCGCGCTTGGCGGCGCGCAGGCCGACCGGCGAGTTGGCGGCCATCCGGGCGCCCAGCGCGAGCGCTTCGGCACGGGCCTCGCCGTCCCGCACCAGTACGTCGACGAGCCCCAACTCCCGTGCCTCGGGCGCCTCCACGCGCCGCGCCGAGAAGATCAGCTCGGCGGCGCGGGCGGCGCCGACACGGCGGGGCAGGAGCTGGGTGCCGCCGCCGCCCGGGATGACGCCGACGGACACCTCGGGGAGCCCGACGACGGCCGTCGGGTCGGCGACGATCACGTCGCAGGAGAGCGCCAGCTCGAACCCGCCGCCGAGGGCGAAGCCGCGGACGGCGGCGATGGTGGGCATGGGCAGCTCCAGCACGCCGGTGTAGCAGGCCCGGGAGGCGGGCCGCTGGCGCAGCAGCTCGGCGTCGCTGAGGGAGTTGCGCTCCTTCAGGTCGGCGCCGACACAGAAGGCCCGCTCGTGGGTGGACGTCAGGACGACGACCCGGGCGGCCGGGTCGTCGGACAGGGCGGCGCAGGCGGCGGTGATGGAGCGGGCCATCTCCAGGGAGACGGCGTTCATGGCCTTCGGGCGGTCCAGGACCAGCTCCACGACATGGCCGTGCCGCCTGACCGCCACGTACTGCCCGTACCGCTGCTCGTCGCCCATGACCGACGCCTCCTGTGGTTAACGACCGTTACCCCGGGATCATGTCAGCCGGGCGCCGCACCGGAAAGAGGCTCCGGGCGGCGAAGAGGGCGCCGCACCGGCAAGAGGCTCCGCGCCCGGAAGCGGGCCCGGCAGCGGGTCACCTCACGTACGGCGGGCCAGCAGCCACGGCTCGACGACACCGAGGCCGCGCACGGGCCGCTGCCACATCGGCTGGAGGGCGAAGCGGTACGAGGGCGGCTCCTCGCCCTCCTTCTCCGCCGCGGCGGCCGCCTCCGCGGCCTGCGCCTCGGAGGCCGGCGCGTCACCGGTGCGCGTCAGCTCCTCCGCGAACGCCCCGTCCACGAGGACCGCGTCCCGGGGCGCTATCGAGGTGAGCCGGCTCGCGAGGTTCACGGTCGTGCCGAAGACGTCGCCCATGCGGGTCGTCACGGTCCCGAAGGCGATGCCGACGCGCAGCTCGGGCATCGTCTCGTCGTTGGCCATGGTCTCGATGAGCCGCAGCGAGATCTCCGCGGCGACGCCCGCGTCGTCGGCCGCGTACAGGACCTCGTCGCCCAGCGTTTTGATGAGCCGCCCACCATGGGCGGCCACTAGGTCCGCGGCGGTGGTCTCGAAGGCCTCGACCAGCTCGCCCAGCTCCTCCTCCTCCATGCGGCGGGTCAGCCGCGTGAAGCCGACCAGGTCGGCGAAACCGACGGCCAGGCGCCGGTCGACCATCTCCTCGTCGTCCGCCGCCTGCACGACCCGGCCCGTGGCGGCGGCCAGCTGGCGGCGCCACACGTAGACGAGGAACTCCTCCAGCTCGGGAAGGAGCAGCTCGATCAGCGGGTACGTGACCTCGGTGCGGGTCATGCCCGGCTCGGGCGGTTCGGTCAGCCCCTCCAGGAAGGAGTCGATCTGCCACTCGGCGAGCCGCGCGGTGGTCTGGCCCGTGGAGCGGGCCACCTGCACCGCCATGGCCTCGCTCAGCAGCCCCGCCTCGACCAGACCGGCCAGCCGCCGCAGGGCCAGCACGTCGGCCTCCGTCAGCGCCTTGGCCTGGCCGATGTCGGGGAAGCCCATGGCCCGCCAGAAGCGGGACGCCAGCTCCATCGAGACGCCCGCGCTGCGCGCCGCCTGGAACGGGGTGTAGCGGCGGTCCGCGCCGAGGATGAGCTGTTCCAGCTGGAGGGCGAGGGGGTTCTTCGCGGGGCCGCCGTCCGCCTTGTCGTCCCTCTCGTCCACTTCGGGAATCCCGGAGGCGCCGGCCCCGGCGTCGGGACCGCGCTGTGCGCCCGCGCCCGAGCCCGTGTCGTCGACGCTCACGCCTGCTGCCCTTCCGATCTGCCGCGGTCAGGTATCGACCCGCGCCAACTTTACGGCAGGTGTGCCGCAGCTCACTCCCGACTCCCCGTGACCTCGCGCGCGGGCCCCTTCCGGCGGCCTGTGGTGTCCGTGCCGTTCCCGCGCCCCGCGGCCTCCCGGCGCTCCTCAGCCCGCCGGCCGCAGATGCACGATGTCGCCCGCCCCGACCGGCTCCTGCACGCCGTCCCCGGTGGCCAGGACCAGGCGGCCGTCGCCGTCCACCGCCACCGCCTCCCCCACAAGGGCCCGGTCACCGGGGAGTTCCGCGCGCACCCGGCGCCCGAGCGTCGCGCAGCCCGCCGCGTACGCCTCCTGGAGCCGGGAGGCACCCGGGTCGCCGTCCGCGTCCCGCCACAGCCCGTACCAGTGCTCCAGGGACCGCAGCACGGCCCGCAGCAGTGTGTCCCGGTCCGTGGTGGAGGCCCCGGCCAGGGCGAGCGAGCCGGCCGTGGGCACCGGCAGCTCGCCCTCACGCAGCGTGACGTTGAGCCCGATGCCGATGACGACTCCGCCGCCGGACCCTACGGGGCCCCCGGCGCGTTCCACGAGGATGCCTCCCGCCTTCCGTTCCTGCTCACCGACCGTGACCAGGAGGTCGTTGGGCCACTTGAGTGCCGTGTCCACGCCGGCCACCCGGGAGAGGCCCGAGGCGACGGCGACGCCGGTGAGCAGCGGCAGCCACCCCCACCGCTCGACGGGCACCTCGGCGGGCTTGAGCAGCACGGAGAAGAAGAGCCCGGAGCGGGCGGGCGCCGACCACCGGCGGTCCAGGCGGCCGCGCGCCGCGCTCTGCTCCTCGGCGACCAACACGGCCCCCTCGGCCAGGTCCCCGGCCCGGGCCGCGAGGTCGGTGTTGGTGGACCCGGTGGTGGGCACCACGTCCAGGGAGGTCCACAGCCCGCCCTCCCGCAGCAGGGTCCGCCGCAGGGAGGCGGCGTTCAGGGGCGGTCGCGCGAGGTCGGACCAGCGGTTGTCTTCAGCATCTGGCGGCGTCATGCAAGCCACCCTAGGTGTGGTAAACGCCGCACTGCCGAACGGTATCCGCGCCGATACGCTACGGGTCAGTAGCCAGCCGCAAGCCGCCATACGCACCTTTGAGCAGGCAGGGAGCCGCATCCCTATGTCCGAGATCGACATCCACACGACCGCCGGAAAGCTCGCGGACCTCCAGCGCCGCATCGAGGAGGCGACGCACGCGGGATCGGCCCGCGCGGTCGAGAAGCAGCACGCCAAGGGGAAGTTGACGGCGCGTGAACGGGTCGGGCTGCTGCTCGACGAGGGCTCCTTCGTGGAGTTCGACGAGTTCGCCCAGCACCGCTCGACGCAGTTCGGCCTGGAGAAGAACAGGCCCTACGGCGACGGCGTGGTGACCGGTTACGGCACCGTCGACGGGCGCCCCGTGGCGGTGTTCTCGCAGGACTTCACCGTCTTCGGCGGTGCGCTCGGCGAGGTCTTCGGCCAGAAGATCGTCAAGGTCATGGACTTCGCGCTGAAGACCGGCTGCCCGGTCATCGGCATCAACGACTCCGGCGGCGCCCGCATCCAGGAGGGCGTCATGGCTCTTGGCATGTACGGCGAGATCTTCCGCCGCAACACCCACGCCTCCGGTGTGATCCCGCAGATCTCCCTGGTCGTCGGGCCGTGCGCGGGCGGCGCGGTCTACTCCCCCGCCATCACCGACTTCACGGTCATGGTCGACCAGACCTCGCACATGTTCATCACCGGGCCCGACGTCATCAAGACCGTCACCGGGGAGGACGTCGGCTTCGAGGAGCTGGGCGGCGCCCGCACCCACAACGCCACCTCGGGCGTGGCGCACCACATGGCGGGCGACGAGAAGGACGCCATCGAGTACGTCAAGTCGCTCCTGTCGTACCTGCCCTCGAACAACCTCAGCGAGCCCCCGGCCTTCCCCGAGGAGGCGGACCTGGCGCTCACCGACGAGGACCGCGAGCTGGACACGCTGATCCCGGACAGCGCGAACCAGCCGTACGACATGCACGGCGTGATCGAACACGTCCTGGACGACAGCGAGTTCTTCGAGACGCAGCCGCTGTTCGCGCCGAACATCCTCACCGGCTTCGGCCGCGTCGAGGGCCACCCGGTGGGCATCGTCGCCAACCAGCCGATGCAGTTCGCCGGCTGCCTGGACATCGACGCCTCCGAGAAGGCCGCGCGGTTCGTGCGCACCTGCGACGCGTTCAACGTGCCGGTCCTGACCTTCGTGGACGTCCCCGGCTTCCTGCCGGGCGTCGAGCAGGAGCACACGGGCATCATCCGCCGCGGCGCGAAGCTGATCTACGCCTACGCCGAGGCCACCGTCCCGCTCATCACGATCATCACCCGCAAGGCCTTCGGCGGCGCGTACGACGTCATGGGCTCCAAGCACCTGGGTGCCGACCTGAACCTCGCCTGGCCCACGGCGCAGATCGCGGTGATGGGCGCGCAGGGCGCGGTCAACGTCCTGCACCGGCGCACGATCGCGGCGGCCGGTGACGAGGAGGCCCAGGAGGCGGCGCGGGCGAAGCTGATCCAGGAGTACGAGGACGCGCTGCTCAACCCGTACACGGCCGCCGAGCGCGGCTACATCGACGCGGTGATCATGCCGTCGGAGACCCGCTCGCACCTCGTGCGGGGTCTGCGGCAGCTGCGGACGAAGCGGGAATCCCTGCCCCCGAAGAAGCACGGCAACATCCCCCTCTAGTCCCCACCAGTCCCCCAATCCCCCCAGGGAGCGGTCATGATCAAGGTCGTACGGGGCAACCCGACCCCGGAGGAGCTGGCCGCCGCGCTCGCGGTGGTCCAGGCGCGCGCCGCGGCGGTGGCGAACCAGCCGTCCGGCGCGCCCGCGCCGCCCGCCGCGTGGGCCGACCCGGCCCGGGTGGCCCGCGACCGCCTGCCGGCCCCCGGCCCCACGGCATGGGGCCGCACGTACTGGCCCGCCTAGGCGGAGTGGGCCGGGGGAACCTGAGTACGCGTACTCAGGCGTCCCCGGCCCGCGCGGGCGCAGTATCGGAGTCATGCTGTGGTCGGATCCGGAGAACAACCCGCCCGAGGACATGCGGGACATGCAGGCGAAGATGCGCCGCGCGGGATTCGTCCTCGCCCTGGCCATGGTGATCGCGATGATCGTCCTCGGCATCCACTGAGGGCGGGCCCGCCGCATCCGTACGCTCGCTACGCTGACCGGCATGAACGATCAGCCGCGCCGTCTCGTCCTCGCCTCGCAGTCCCCCGCCCGTCTCGCCCTGCTCCGGCAGGCGGGCCTCGCCCCCGAGGTGATCGTCAGCGGGGTCGACGAGGACAAGGTCTCCGCGCCCACCCCCGCCGAACTGGCCCTCGCGCTCGCCGAGGCGAAGGCCTCCGTCGTCGCCGCGCGGCCCGAGGCCAAGGGCGCCCTGGTGATCGGCTGCGACTCCGTCCTGGAGCTGGACGGCCGAGCCCTCGGCAAGCCCGCCGACGCCGCGGAGGCGACCGCCCGCTGGCAGGCCATGCGCGGCCGCGCGGGCGTCCTGCAGACGGGCCACTGCGTCCACGACACCCTCACGGGGACGTACGCCTCGGCGACGGCGTCGACCGTCGTGCGCTTCGGCGAGCCCTCCGACGAGGAGATCGCCGCGTATGTCGCGAGCGGCGAACCGCTGCACGTGGCGGGCGCGTTCACGCTGGACGGCCGCTCGGCGCCGTTCATCGACGGCATCGAGGGCGACCACGGCAACGTCATCGGCCTCTCACTGCCGCTGCTGCGCCGTCTGCTCGGTCAACTGGGCGTGGACATCACGCGGTTGTGGGCGTAGGGCGGGCCGCCCTGTCGTAGGCCACGAGCGGCAGGACGATCAGGGCGAGCACGGCCATCATGAACACGAAGGCGGGCCAGCCCACCGGGCCGACGCAGAAGGCGCCGAGCACGCCGTGCACGACCGCGCAGCCGATCAGCAGCAGGCGCCCGAGGCGGCCCGGCGCGCGGTCGCGGAGGCCGACGAGCGCCAGCAGGACGCCGCACAGCGCCAGATAGCCGCCGAAGAGGGCGCCGCCGATCCAGGCCGCGACGGTCATCGCGTGCGGGTCGAGGCCGGCCAGGGACATCTTCTGGTTGTCGACGACAAGGCCGAGGAACCAGTTGAGGAGCACGATCCCGACCGCCTCCACGAGGAGAACGATCGCGCCCACCCAGGCCACCGGTCTGCGCGCCACGGCACCCACCCTCTTTCCGCCCCGCTGTTACCGCCAGTACGGTCGAACATCGCGCACGCTACACGGACCCGCGTCGGGCCGCGGGCAAAGAATCATTGGGCCATTCGTAGGGACTCCACAAAGAATGAGTCCGTGCCGCGGTGCGGCTTCACAGAGACCTTGACCACACCGGAGGGCTAGGCTGCCGGGCAGGAACCCCGCGTACCGTGGTGGGACAAGGGTTTTCGCGGTTCGAGCGCGCCTCGCATCACACTCCGTGTGGGCAAGCTCACCCTTGGGGACGGGTCGTACAGCCGTGTCGGCAGTCCCTAAACTCGGCTTGTTTCAAGGAGGGAGCCATCGTGCGCAAGGTGCTCATCGCCAACCGTGGCGAAATCGCTGTCCGCGTTGCTCGGGCATGCCGGGACGCTGGGATCGCGAGCGTAGCCGTCTACGCAGATCCTGACCGGGACGCCCTGCATGTCCGGGCGGCCGATGAGGCGTTCGCGCTGGGCGGTGACACTCCGGCCACCAGCTACCTGGACATCTCCAAGGTGCTGGCCGCGGCCAAGGATTCGGGGGCGGACGCGATCCACCCCGGTTACGGCTTCCTTTCGGAGAACGCCGACTTCGCGCAGGCCGTCATCGACGCGGGCCTGAACTGGATCGGCCCGCCCCCGCAGGCCATCCGCGACCTGGGCGACAAGGTCGCCGCCCGGCACATCGCGCAGCGCGCCGGCGCCCCGCTGGTGGCGGGCACGCCGGACCCGGTCTCCGGTGCCGAGGAGGTCGTCGCCTTCGCGGAGGAGCACGGCCTGCCCATCGCCATCAAGGCGGCGTTCGGCGGTGGCGGGCGCGGCCTGAAGGTCGCCCGCACCCTCGAAGAGGTCCCGGAGCTGTACGACTCCGCGGTGCGCGAGGCGGTGGCCGCCTTCGGCCGCGGCGAGTGCTTCGTGGAGCGCTACCTCGACAAGCCGCGGCACGTGGAGACCCAGTGCCTGGCCGACAAGCACGGGAACGTGGTCGTCGTCTCCACCCGTGACTGCTCGCTCCAGCGCCGCCACCAGAAGCTGGTGGAGGAGGCCCCGGCGCCCTTCCTCTCCGAGGCGCAGGTCGCCGAGTTGTACGCCTCGTCCAAGGCGATCCTCAAGGAGGCCGGCTACGTCGGCGCCGGCACCGTCGAGTTTCTCGTCGGCGTGGACGGCACGATCTCCTTCCTGGAGGTCAACACCCGCCTCCAGGTGGAGCACCCGGTCACCGAGGAGGTCGCCGGCATCGACCTGGTGCGGGAGATGTTCCGCATCGCCGACGGCGAGGAGCTCGGCTACGGCGACCCCGAACTGCGCGGCCACTCCTTCGAGTTCCGCATCAACGGCGAGGACCCGGGCCGCAACTTCCTGCCCGCGCCGGGCACGGTGACGAAGTTCGAGGCCCCCTCCGGTCCCGGTGTCCGCCTGGACGCGGGCGTGGAGTCCGGCTCCGTCATCGGCCCGGCCTGGGACTCGCTCCTGGCCAAGCTGGTCGTCACCGGCGCCACCCGTGAGCAGGCCCTGCAGCGCGCGGCCCGCGCGCTGGAGGAGTTCACCGTGGAGGGCATGGCCACCGCCATCCCCTTCCACCGCGCCGTCGTCAAGGACCCGGCGTTCGCCCCCGAACTGACCGGCTCCAGCGACCCGTTCACGGTCCACACCCGGTGGATCGAGACCGAGTTCGTCAACGAGATCCCGGCCTTCACCGCGCCCGCCACGGACGCCGAGGCCGACGAGGAGCCGGGCCGCGAGACGGTCGTCGTCGAGGTCGGCGGCAAGCGTCTGGAGGTCTCCCTGCCCTCCTCGCTGGGCATGACCATCGCGCGCACCGCGGCCGCGGGCGGGGCCCGCCCCAAGCGGCGCGCCGCCAAGAAGTCCGGCCCGGCCGCCTCCGGCGACACCCTGGCCTCGCCCATGCAGGGCACCATCGTCAAGATCGCGGTCGAGGAGGGGCAAGAGGTCAACGAGGGCGACCTCATCGTCGTCCTGGAGGCGATGAAGATGGAGCAGCCCCTGAACGCGCACCGCTCGGGCACGATCAAGGGCCTCACCGCGGAGGTGGGCGCCAGCCTGACCTCCGGCGCGGTGATCTGCGAGATCAAGGACTGATCCTGGTCCTCGGACGCCGGACGGGCTGAATTTCCGGGTATACCAAGCCCGTCCGGTGTTCGAGGACCGACTCGGCGGAGCCCATGACCGACCGGGCCGCGCTGCGGGGCACCCCCGCAACCGGCCCGCCCCCGCCCCGCGTCCTCCCCCACGCAGAACCGAGGACCACGGGGGGCTTCAGTGACACGCACAGGGGAATTACTGGCGCTGCTGACCACCGCGGGCGCCCTCAGCGGCACCGGGTGGCTCGCGGCGACCGCCGACACCGGGCAGCGCTACGAGGCGGGGCTCGTCCTCGGCCTCACCGCGGGGCTCGCCGTGGCACTCCTGCGGCGCTTCACCGGGCTGCCACCGGCCCGGCGCCGCCCCTACACCTACGCCCTGCCGCTCCCCGCGCCCGACTGGCGCGCCCCGCTGCCCGACCCGGCCGGCGACCCCGACGCCCTGCGCCCGTACGCCGAGCGGCGCGCGCGGCTCCTGAGCGACGCGTCCGCGCTCGGCGGCTCGCTGCGGCACAGCTGCGCGCTGGCGCCCCGGCTGCGGGACGAGCTGGCCGCCTTCGCCACCACGGCCTCCATCCAGGCGAGCAACTGCGTGCTGTACCCCGCGGGCGACGGGCCGAGCAGCCCCGATCCCGCGTACGACGCCGCGTACGCCCTGGGGGAGCTGGTGGCCGCCGTGGAGTTCAGCCGGATCGGGCTGCGGGCCGTGGAGGCCCTGGTGACCGAGCGGCCGCTGCGCGCCGACCCGCCCTGCTACTTCAATCCGCTGCACGAGCGCGGCCACGCCCGTCTGGCGATCGGGGACGCCGAGGAGGCCGCCGTCTGCCACGGCTGCGCCCGGCGGCCGGCGCCGCTGCTCGTGCCGTCGGCGGCCGGGCCCGTGCCCTACCACGACAGTGACGCCGTCGACCCGCGCTGGCGGCTGCTCGGTTACGGCGCGCTCGTCCCGGACAGCGGCGCCGCGATGATCGCCGCCGCCCAGGACGGCTGCCACGCGCCGCCGCGCGGTCGTGGCCCGCGCCGGGACCGGGCCAAGGCGCTCCGCGCGAAGGTGAGTTGATGATCATGGAAGAGTTGGTGGCCGGGGTGCTGAGCGGGCTCGCCGTCGGCACCTGTGTGACGTACCCCCTGGTGCTGTGGCTGATCCGGAACCTGCGCGGGGGCGCTCTGCCGCCGCACCGGCGCGAACGCAGGGCGCGAGCGGAGCTGGAGGCCTTCTTCGGGCCCGGGGAGACATGAGCGCGGCAGCGCGGGGCGCGACCTCCGCCGATCCGCCCGAGGCGGCAGTGGCATCCTTGAAGGACGCGTACGTTCACGAAGGGTGCGGGGATGACGACCGGCATGGACCAGCAGGCGGGTGCGGCGCAGCAGTCCACGCGGGCCATGCGGGCCGACGCGCGCCGGAACTACGACCGGCTGCTCGCACAGGCGCGGGCTGCCTTCGCCGAGCACGGCACGGGCACGTCGCTGGAGGACGTGGCGCGCCGCGCGGGCGTCGGCATCGGCACGCTCTACCGGCACTTCCCCAACCGGCACGCGCTGATGAGCGCGGTCTGGGAGGACGCGGTCAGCGATCTCCTGGCCCGCTCGCGGGCGCTGCTCGACGATCCGCAGCCCTGTTCGGCGCTGGTGACGTGGCTGCGCGCCATCGTCACCCACGCGGGTGAGTACCGCGGTCTGTCCAGCGCCCTCATGTCGGCCTCGCAGGACGACAGTTCGGCGCTGGCCCGGTGCAGCGCGCCCATGCGGCAGGCGGGCGCGGCGCTGCTCGCCCGCGCGCAGGAGGCGGGGGCCGTGCGGCCCGACGTCTCCATCTCCGACCTGTTGCAGCTGACCAACGCGATCTCCCTGGCGGCGGAGGAGACCCCGGACGATCCGGAGCTGGCCGACCGGCTGCTCACGCTGACCCTGCGGGGCCTGAAGGCCGACGGCCGCGCGGCGGCGTGAGCACCGCGCCGCGCCGGCCGTACCCGGCCGTCCCGGTCCCGCCCCTCGGTCAGCGGCGGCGCAGGTCCGCGACGCGCGCGGTCCGCTCCCCCGGCTGTTCCGCCAGGAGGGCGTTGCGCAGCTGCTGACCGGGGCCGGCCGCGTGGTTGCGGCGCTGGCCCGGCAGGGGCACGTCCCGGCGCGGCGGGCGGCCCGCCTGGGCGGCATCGGCGCCGGGCCCGGTCCCGGGGCCGGCGGCGCCGCCCGTCACCGCGATCTGGACGCCCTGGTCGGCCAGGGCCTGCAGTTCCGTGCCCGCCCGGTCGTCGTGCGCCGGGGGCTCGTCGGTGACCAGGCGGGTGATGACGTCCGTCGGCACCGTCTGGAACATCGTGTCGGTGCCGAGCTTGGTGTGATCGGCGAGGACCACGACCTCGGAGGCCGCCTGCACCAGCGCCCGGTCCACGCTCGCGGAGAGCATGTTGGACGTGGACAGGCCGCGCTCGGCGGTCAGACCACTGCCCGACAGGAACGCGCGGGACACCCGCAGCCCCTGCAGGGACTGCTCCGCCCCGCTGCCCACGAGGGCGTAGTTGGAGCCGCGCAGGGTGCCGCCGGTCATGACGACCTCCACCCGGTTGGCGTGGGCCAACGCCTGGGCCACCAGCAGCGAGTTGGTGACGACGGTCAGACCGGGGACCCGCGCGAGCCGTCGGGCCAGCTCCTGCGTGGTCGTCCCCGCTCCGACGACGATGGCCTCGCCTTCTTCGACGAGTCCCGCCGCGAGGTCGGCGATGGCCGTCTTCTCGGCGGTCGCGAGATGTGATTTCTGCGGAAAGCCGGACTCCCGCGTGAATCCGCCCGGCAATACCGCACCGCCATGCCGGCGGTCGAGGAGTCCTTCTGCCTCCAGCGCGCGCACGTCCCGCCGTACGGTCACTTCGGAGGTCTGGACGACGCGGGCGAGCTCGCGGAGCGATACCGCTCCGTTGGCCCGCACCATTTCGAGGATCAATTGGCGACGTTCTGCAGCGAACACGAAACTGACAGTAACCCCAACGACCGTCTGCTTTCAGCAGTATGCGCCGAATAACAGAAGTTGTTCGCACGGCCGCACAGGAAGTGGTATAGCTGCCCATCTCCCCGGCCTATGCCGCGCGCCTGGGTGACAACAGCGCGTGACCTGCGGCGCGTTGGGCCAAGGGCCGCGCCGGTCAGCCCTCGCCCGCCGTCTTGCGCGTGTGGAGCTGGCGCGCCACCTCCGCGATCGACCCCGAAAGCGAGGGGTACACGGTGAACGCGTTCGCGATCTGCTCGACCGTCAGATTGTTGTCGACCGCGATCGAGATGGGGTGGATCAGTTCCGAGGCGCGCGGTGCGACGACCACACCGCCGACCACGATGCCCGTACCCGGCCGGCAGAAGATCTTGACGAAGCCGTCGCGGATGCCCTGCATCTTCGCGCGCGGGTTGCGCAGCAGCGGGAGCTTGACGACGCGGGCGTCGATCTTGCCCGCGTCGACGTCGGCCTGGCTGTAGCCGACGGTGGCGATCTCCGGGTCGGTGAAGACGTTCGCCGAGACGGTCTTCAGGTTCAGCGGCGTCACCGCGTCGCCCAGGAAGTGGTACATCGCGATGCGCCCCTGCATGGCGGCGACGGAGGCGAGCGCGAAGACCCCGGTGACGTCACCGGCCGCGTAGACGCCCGGGGCGGACGTCCTGGAGACCTTGTCGGTCCAGATGTGCCCGGAGTCCTTGAGCTTGACCCCGGCCTCCTCCAGGCCCATGCCGCTGCTGTTGGGGATGGCGCCGACGGCCATCAGGCAGTGCGTGCCGGAGATGACGCGCCCGTCGGCCAGCGTGACCTCCACGCGGTCGCCCACGCGCTTGGCGGAGGCGGCGCGGGAGCGGGACATGACGTTCATGCCGCGGCGCCGGAAGACGTCCTCCAGGACGGCGGCGGCGTCGGGGTCCTCACCGGGCAGCACGCGGTCGCGGCTGGACACCAGGGTGACGTTCGAACCGAGCGCCTGGTAGGCGCCGGCGAACTCGGCGCCCGTGACGCCCGAACCGACCACGATGAGCTCCTCGGGCAGCTCGTCGAGGTCGTAGACCTGGGTCCAGTTCAGGATCCGCTCGCCGTCGGGCAGGGCGTCCGGGACCTCGCGCGGGTGGCCGCCGGTCGCGATGAGCACGGCGTCCGCCACGAGGGTCTCCTCGCTGCCGTCGGCGGCCCGCACGACGACCTTGCGGGAGCCGTCGGACTCCTGCTGGCCCTCCAGGCGGCCACGGCCGCGCAGCACGCGTGCGCCCGCCCGCGTGACGGACGCGGTGATGTCGTGGGACTGCGCGAGCGCGAGGCGCTTCACCCGGCGGTTGACCTTGCCCAGGTCCACGCCGACCACGCGCGCGGGCGTGTCGATGTGCGGGGTGTCGTCCGCGACGATGATCCCCAGCTCCTCGTACGAGGAGTCGAAGGTGGTCATCACCTCGGCCGTCGCGATCAGGGTCTTCGAGGGCACGCAGTCGGTGAGCACCGACGCCCCGCCCAGACCGTCGCAGTCGACGACGGTCACCTCCGCGCCGAGCTGGGCGGCCACCAGGGCCGCCTCGTATCCGCCGGGTCCGCCGCCAATGATCACGATCCGAGTCACGTCCTCCATTGTCCCGCACGCTCGCGGACGGGGACGCGCCGGGGCCACCGTCCGGGCGAGCCCCTCCCGCGCGGGCGGTACTCCCGCCGCGGGACCTGCGTCCTTGATTGCTGCCGTACCCTCGACCACATGTCGCTCTACGCCGCGTACGCCGGCAATCTGGATCCGCGGCTCATGTCACGCCGCGCCCCGCACTCACCGCTGCGCGCGACCGGCTGGCTGACCGGCTGGCGGCTCACCTTCGGCGGGGAGCACATGGGGTGGGAGGGTGCCCTCGCGACGATCGTCGAGGCACCCCGCTCGCAGGTCTTCGTCACCCTCTATGACATCGCGCCCATGGATGAGGAGTCCATGGACCGGTGGGAGGGCGTGGGCCTGGACATCTACCGGCGCATGCGGGTCCGCGTGGACACCCTGGAGGGCAAGGAGCCCGCATGGGTCTATGTCCTCAACGGCTACGAGGGCGGCCTTCCGTCGGCGCGCTACCTCGGTGAGCTGGCCGACGCGGCGGAGTCGGCCGGGGCGCCCCATGACTACGTGATGGAGCTGCGCAAGAGGCCCTGCTAGGGCATGTTTCGACGGGACTTTCGAAACATGCCCTAGCGGCCTCGGCGGGTCCTTGTCGGAAACGACAAGACAACGATCGGAATCCCGTGACCATCGTCATCTACGCGCGTAGGCCTTGACCGGCTACTCTCGTCGGCGTGAACGCTTCAGTTATTCCGGACGACATCCAGGGCGACCCCTACGCCGCCGCCGACGCCGCCGCCGCGCGGCTGCGCGAGCTGACGGGCGCCGAGACCCACGACGTCGCCCTCGTGATGGGCTCCGGCTGGGCGCCGGCCGTCGACGCGCTGGGCGAGCCCGAGGCCGACTTCGCCGTCACCGAGCTGCCCGGCTTCCCGCCGCCGGCGGTCGAGGGGCACGGCGGGCGCATCCGCTCCTTCCAGATCGGCGACAAGCGCGCCCTGGTCTTCCTGGGCCGCACCCACTACTACGAGGGCCGCGGCGTGGCCGCCGTCTCGCACGGCGTGCGCACCGCGGTGGCCGCCGGCTGCAAGACGATCGTGCTGACCAACGGCTGCGGCGGTCTGCGCGAGGGCATGCGTCCCGGGCAGCCGGTGCTGATCAGCGACCACCTCAACCTCACGGCGACCTCCCCGATCGTCGGTGCGAACTTCGTCGACCTGACGGACCTGTACTCGCCCCGGCTGCGCGCCCTGTGCAAGGAGATCGACCCCTCCCTGGAGGAGGGCGTCTACGCGCAGTTCCCCGGCCCGCACTACGAGACGCCGGCGGAGATCCGCATGGCCCGCGCGATCGGCGCGGACCTGGTGGGCATGTCCACCGTCCTGGAGGCCATCGCCGCGCGTGAGGCCGGGGCGGAGGTGCTGGGCATCTCCCTGGTCACGAACCTGGCCGCGGGCATGACGGGGGAGCCGCTGAACCACGAAGAGGTGCTTCAGGCGGGGCGGGACAGCGCTACGCGCATGGGTGAGCTGCTCGGCAAGGTCCTCAACCGGATCTGACGGGGGCGTCTTGGGCGACGTCTTTGTCGTTGCCCCGGGTCCCGGCTCGCTCTCCGGCGCTCCGCGCCGGGTCTCCCACCCACCCACCCGTGCACCCCGCGCACACCGGCGAGGTAGGGGCGGTCGCCCCCGCGCGGGTGGGTGGGCGGGGCCGTTTGCCCCGTACCAACCGGCGAGGTAGGGGCATGGCCCCTGCTCGGGTGGGCGGGCGGGACCGTTTAACCCGTACCAACCGGCGAGGTAGAGGCATGGCCCCTGCTCGGGTGGGCGGGCGGGACCGTTTAACCCGTACCACCCGGCGGGGTGGGGGCGTGACCTCCGCGCGGGTGGGTGGGACCGTTTGCTCCGCCGACCCCCATCCCATCCCCCGGACACACCGCCGACCGCTACAGCGACCGCCGCAACGAGAGGCTGACGACCCCGTGCAGGACAACCCCGTGCAGGAAAACTCCGAACTCATCGCGCGAGCCCGGACCTGGCTGGCCGAGGACCCGGACCCCGAGACCCGCGACGAGCTGGCCAAGCTCATCGACGCACAGGACACCACCGAGCTGACGGCACGTTTCGCCGGCACCCTCCAGTTCGGCACGGCGGGCCTGCGCGGCGAGCTGGGCGCGGGCCCCATGCGGATGAACCGCTCCGTGGTCATCCGCGCAGCCGCGGGCCTCGCCGCGTACCTGAAGGCCGAGGGCCACACGGACGGCCTGGTCGTCGTCGGCTACGACGCCCGCCACAAGTCCGCGGACTTCGCCCGCGACACCGCCGCCGTGATGACCGGCGCCGGCCTGCGCGCGGCCGTCCTGCCCCGCCCGCTGCCGACCCCGGTCCTGGCCTTCGCCATACGGCACCTCGGCGCGGTCGCGGGCGTGGAGGTCACCGCCAGCCACAACCCGCCGCGCGACAACGGCTACAAGGTCTACCTCGGCGACGGCTCACAGATCGTGCCGCCCGCCGACGCGGAGATCGCCGCGCACATCGACGCGGTCGCGAGCCTGCACGACGTGCCCCGCCCGGAGTCCGGCTGGCAGACCCTCGCCGAGGACGTCCTGGAGGCCTACCTGGCCCGTACGGACGCCGTCCTGTCCCCGGAGTCCCCCCGCACCGCCCGCACCGTCTACACGGCGATGCACGGCGTCGGCAAGGAGACCCTCCTCGCCGCCTTCGACCGGGCGGGCTTCCCCGCCCCCACGCTCGTCGCGGAGCAGGCCGAGCCGGACCCGGACTTCCCGACGGTCGCGTTCCCGAACCCGGAGGAGCCGGGCGCGATGGACCTGGCCTTCGCGACGGCGGCCCGCACCACCCCCGCCCCGGACCTGATCATCGCCAACGACCCGGACGCGGACCGCTGCGCCGCGGCCGTGGTGGACGGCGGCGAGTGGCGGATGCTGCGGGGCGACGAGGTGGGCGCGCTGCTCGCCGCGCACCTCGTGAAGCGCGGCGCCCGCGGCACCTTCGCCGAGTCGATCGTCTCCTCCTCCCTCCTCGGCCGCATCGCCGAGAAGGCGGGGCTGCCGTACGAGGAGACGCTGACCGGCTTCAAGTGGATCGCCCGCGTCGAGGGCCTGCGCTACGGCTACGAGGAGGCGCTCGGCTACTGCGTGGACCCCGAGGGCGTACGCGACAAGGACGGCATCACCGCGGCCCTCCTCCTCACGGAGCTGGCGTCCGAGCTGAAGGAGGAGGGCCGCACCTTCCTCGACCTCCTGGACGACCTCGCCCTCCAGCACGGCCTGCACGCCACCGACCAGCTGTCGGTCCGCGTGGAGGACCTCTCCCTGATCGCGGACGCCATGCGCCGCCTGCGCGAGCAGCCGCCGGCCGCGCTCGCGGGCCTGCCCGTGACGAAGGCCGAGGACCTGACGCGGGGCACGGAGACGCTGCCGCCCACGGACGGCCTGCGCTACACGCTGGACGGCGCCCGCGTCATCGTGCGGCCGAGCGGCACGGAGCCGAAGCTCAAGTGCTACCTCGAAGTGGTGGTCCCGCTGTCGACCAAGTCCGAGCTGCCGGCGGCCCGCGCGCGGGCGGCGGAGCTGCTCGCCGCGATCAAGCGGGACCTGTCGGCGGCCGCGGGCATCTGACCCGGGACGGGTGGCTCCGCCCCGGGAGCCACCCGTTCGAGTGATTCCGCTCCCGCAGCTGCCGCAGCGGAACGCTGCGCCGCCGGTCCCCCAGGAAGGGAGGACCGGTAGCGCACGTTCACCTCCGGGAGCCGCCGCAGTGCCGTACGGACCGATTCCCTCGACCGCCGCTCCCTCCCGGGTCCCGGCGTCGCGGCGCCCCCCGGGTGCCGCGCGGCCGCTGCCGGGCCTGCGCCGACGCGCGGCCCGTGCCCTGCGCCACGCCCTGCCCGCGCTCCTGGCGTACGCGGCGGTCCGCGGACTCGGCCTGCTGGTCTTCGTGCCCTGGGCGCACAGCGAACGCCGGAGCGTGCGGCACCTGCTCATGGCGTCCTGGGACTGCGACTGGTACCTGCGGATCGCCTCGCAGGGGTACACGCAGACGCTGGGCAGCGCGTACGACGCGAACAACCTCGCGTTCTTCCCGCTCTACCCCCTGCTGATCAGGGCGGGCGACACCCTGGTCCCCGGCCTGCCGCGCGGCGCGGCCGGCCTCGGCGTGTCGCTGCTCTGCTCGTTCCTCGCGGCGTGGGGGATCTTCGCGGTGGGTGACCGGCTGTACGGCCGCCGCACGGGGGTCGTCCTCGCGTTTCTGTGGGGCAGCCTCCCGGTGGCCCTCGTGCAGTGGATGGGCTACACCGAGTCCCTGTTCACGGCCCTCACGGCGTGGTCGCTGTACGCGCTGCTGACCGGGCGCTGGCTGTGGGCGGGCTCCCTGGCCGCGCTGGCCGGCCTGACCCGGCCCACGGGCGTGGCGCTGGCGGCGGCGGTCTGCGTGCCGGCGCTGCTCACCCTGCGGCGCGGGCTCTCGGCACGCCCGCTCCTGGGCGCCCTCCTGGCGCCCCTCGGCTGGCTCTCGTACGTCGCCTGGGTGGGCCTGCGTCTCGGCCGCTGGGACGGCTATTTCGCCGTACAGAAGCTGTGGCACAACAAGTGGGACGGCGGCGTGGAGACGGTCCGGCGCATGCAGGCGCTGTTCATGACCGAGCGGCCCGCGCTGTTCTACGCGATGGTGACGGCGGTGCTGCTCGGCGCGGTCGTGCTGTACGCGCTCGGCGTCGCCGACCGGCAGCCGCTCCCGCTGCTGGTCTTCACCGGCCTGCTCCTGCTGATCGTGGCGGGCAGCAGCGGCGTGTACTTCCCCCGGGCCCGCTTCCTGCTCCCCGGCTTCCCCCTGCTGCTGCCGCTCGCCGCGGCCCTGGCACGGGCGCGGACACCCGTCGCGGTGACGCTGCTGACGGCGGCGGCGTTCGCGTCGGCCGTATGCGGCGGCCACATGCTCCTGGGGTGGCACGGCCCGCCGTAAGACACACCGCGCCGGATCAGGTCAGGTCGGGTCAGGTCGCGCCGGATCAGATCAGGTCGGTCAGGTCGCGTCAGATGAGATGAGTCAGATCAGGTCAGATCGCGTCAGGTCACCGCGAGGAGCACCGCGAGCAGCACCGCTCCCGCCACGGCCGGCGCGAGGATCTCGTAGGCCCAGCGCACCTCGGCCTCACCCCGCGCGGACTCGGCGTCGGCCTGGCGCTCGGCCAGCTCGCGCAGGTCGTCCATGGCCAGGTCGCCGCCGGAGCGCGTGGGCGGGGCGGACGGGTCGAGGAAGGGGCGGCCGCCCGTCGGGTCACCGGCCGCGGCGGCCTGGGACCGGCTGCGGGCGGCCTTCTTGCGGCCGCGCAGCGAGACGGGGATGGCCCACAGCTGGTACTTGGCGCCCGAGCGGGTGAGGACCTCGTTGGAGTAGCCGGAGCGCAGCGCCGCGACGGACGCCCACGGCAGCGTGATGGTCCGGAAGGGGTTGCGCACGCGCAGCCTGTCGTCGTTGGCGAACACGACGGGCCGCACGGTGTACGCGACGACCAGCGGCACCGCGAGGAGCAGCCCGGCGAGCGCGATCCAGGGGGTGCGGCCCTCGCCGCGGATGACGGCGTCGAGGCCGAGCCACAGGCCCAGGGCGAGCAGCAGGACGCCGCCGGCGATGCCGGCGGGGGACCGGAAGGCGCGGTCCTGGTACGCGGGCTCCGCCACGGGCTTCTGGGGGTCGCTCATACCCTGATTCTGCCTGACGCGCGGCGCGGGCCCCGCGGGCCCACCCCTGTACAGCAGCTACGCGCGTAGATATGCTCCCCTCGTGACCATGCCCACTGCATTCGCTGACGTGACCGCGTCCGACAGCACGCTCCGCCGCTTCCTCCACGGGCTGCCCGGCGTCGACGCGGTCGGCCTGGAGGCGCGCGCCGCCTCGCTCGGAACCCGTTCGATCAAGACCACGGCGAAGGCGTACGCCATCGACCTGGCCATCTCGATGATCGACCTGACGACGCTGGAGGGCGCCGACACGCCGGGCAAGGTCCGCGCGCTCGGCGCGAAGGCCGTCCATCCGGACCCGACGGACCGGGGGGCGCCGCGCACGGCGGCCGTCTGCGTCTATCCGGACATGGTCGCCACCGCCAAGGAGGCCGTCGCGGGCAGCGGCGTCAAGGTCGCCTCCGTCGCGACCGCCTTCCCGGCGGGCCGCGCCGCGATCGAGGTGAAGCTGGGCGACGTGCGCGAGGCCGTGGCCGCGGGCGCCGACGAGATCGACATGGTCATCGACCGCGGAGCCTTCCTCTCCGGGGACTACATGACGGTGTTCGAGCAGATCCGCGCCGTGAAGGAGGCCTGCGGCACCGCCCGCCTGAAGGTCATCTTCGAGACGGGCGAGCTGTCGACGTACGACAACATCAAGCGCGCCAGCTGGATCGGCATGATCGCGGGCGCCGACTTCATCAAGACCTCGACCGGCAAGGTCGGCGTCAACGCCACCCCGGCCAACACCCTCCTGATGCTGGAGGCGGTGCGCGACTTCCGCGCGCAGACCGGGGTGCAGATCGGGGTGAAGCCCGCGGGCGGCATCCGCTCCACCAAGGACGCGGTGAAGTTCCTCGTCCTGGTGAACGAGACGGCGGGCCCGGACTGGCTGGACAACCACTGGTTCCGCTTCGGCGCCTCGTCGCTCCTCAACGACCTGCTGATGCAGCGCCAGAAGCTGGCCACCGGCCGCTACTCCGGCCCCGACTACGTGACGGTGGACTGACCCATGACTTCCACTCCCTTCGAGTACGCACCCGCGCCCGAGTCCCGCTCGGTCGTCGACATCGCGCCGAGTTACGGCCTGTTCATCGACGGCGAGTTCGTGGAGGCCGCCGACGGCAAGGTCTTCAAGACGGTCTCCCCCGCCACCGAAGAGGTCCTCTCCGAGGTCGCGCAGGCCGGCTCCGAGGACGTCGACCGCGCCGTGAAGGCGGCCCGCAAGGCCTTCGAGAAGTGGTCCGCGCTGCCGGGCGCCGAGCGCGCCAAGTACCTCTTCCGCATCGCCCGGATCATCCAGGAGCGCAGCCGCGAGCTGGCCGTCCTGGAGACCCTGGACAACGGCAAGCCGATCAAGGAGACCCGCGACGCGGACCTCCCCCTGGTCGCCGCGCACTTCTTCTACTACGCGGGCTGGGCCGACAAGCTCGACCACGCGGGCTACGGCCCGAACCCGGCGCCGCTGGGCGTCGCGGGCCAGGTCATCCCCTGGAACTTCCCGCTCCTGATGCTGGCGTGGAAGATCGCCCCGGCGCTCGCGACCGGCAACACCGTCGTCCTGAAGCCCGCCGAGACCACTCCGCTGAGCGCGCTGTTCTTCGCGGACATCTGCCGCCAGGCGGGCCTGCCCAGGGGCGTCGTCAACATCCTTCCCGGGTACGGCGACGCGGGCGCGGCCCTGACGGCGCACCCGGACGTGGACAAGGTCGCGTTCACGGGCTCCACGGCCGTCGGCAAGGCCATCGCCCGCCAGGTCGCGGGCACGGACAAGAAGGTCACGCTCGAACTGGGCGGCAAGGGCGCGAACATCGTCTTCGACGACGCCCCCGTCGACCAGGCCGTCGAGGGCATCGTCACCGGCATCTTCTTCAACCAGGGCCAGGTCTGCTGCGCCGGGTCGCGCCTCCTAGTGCAGGAGTCGATCCAGGAGGAGCTGCTGGACTCGCTCAAGCGGCGGCTGTCCACCCTGCGCCTGGGCGACCCGCTCGACAAGAACACCGACATCGGCGCGATCAACTCCGCCGAGCAGCTGGCCCGCATCACCGCGCTCGCCGACACCGGTGAGGCGGAGGGCGCCGAGCGCTGGTCGCCCGCGTGCGAGCTGCCCTCGTCCGGCTACTGGTTCGCCCCGACGCTCTTCACGAACGTCACGCAGGCGCACACCATCGCCCGCGACGAGATCTTCGGCCCGGTCCTGTCGGTGCTGAGCTTCCGCACGCCCGACGAGGCCGTCGCCAAGGCAAACAACACCCAGTACGGGCTCTCCGCCGGCATCTGGACGGAGAAGGGCTCGCGCATCCTGGCGGTCGCGAACAAGCTCCGGGCGGGCGTCGTGTGGGCCAACACATTCAACAAGTTCGACCCGACCTCGCCGTTCGGCGGCTACAAGGAGTCGGGCTTCGGCCGCGAAGGCGGCCGCCACGGTCTGGAGGCGTACCTCGATGTCTGACGCGCGACTTGACGTCTTCAAGACCTACAAGCTGTACGTGGGGGGCAAGTTCCCCCGCAGCGAGAGCGGCCGGGTGTACGAAGTGACCGACGCAAAGGGCAAGTGGCTGGCGAACGCGCCCCTCTCCTCCCGCAAGGACGCCCGGGACGCGGTCGTCGCGGCGCGCAAGGCGTTCGGCGGCTGGTCGGGCGCGACCGCGTACAACCGCGGGCAGGTCCTCTACCGCATCGCCGAGATGCTTGAGGGGCGCCGCGAGCAGTTCGTCCGCGAGGTCGCGGACGCGGAGGGCCTGTCGAAGTCCAAGGCCGCCGCCGTCGTGGACGCCGCGGTCGACCGCTGGGTCTGGTACGCGGGCTGGACGGACAAGATCGGCCAGCTCGTGGGCGGGGCGAACCCGGTCGCGGGCCCCTACTTCAACCTCTCGACGCCCGAGCCGACCGGTGTGGTCGCCGTCCTCGCGCCGCAGGACTCGTCCTTCCTCGGCCTCGTCTCGGTCCTCGCCCCGGTGATCGCCACGGGCAACACCGCCGTCGTGGTCGCCGCCGAGCAGGCGCCGCTCCCGGCGCTCTCGCTGGGCGAGGTCCTCGCGACCTCCGACGTGCCCGGCGGCGTGGTCAACATCCTCACCGGCGGGACCGCCGAGATCGCGGCGCCGCTCGCCGCGCACCAGGACGTCAACGCGATCGACCTCACGGGCGCGGACGCCGATCTGGCCCGCGAGCTGCAGATCGCGGCGGCGGACAACCTCAAGCGCGTCCTGCGTCCACAGCCTGTGGACACGGACTGGACCGCCGACCCCGGCACGCGCCGCCTGACGGCCTTCCTGGAGACCAAGACGGTCTGGCACCCCACGGGCTCCCTGGGCGCCTCGGGCTCGGCCTACTAGCCGCCCGTCCCGCACCCGATGAGGCCCCGGTTTCCTCCGTCCAGGAGGCCGGGGCCTCGTCGTGCCGCCACTCCAGGTCGCGGCCTAGCCTGGCAGCAGGCCCGCCGCGTGGCCGACCAGCGGGAGGTCGGCCGCCGACGCGCCCTGGGCGAGCGGGCCGGTGGCGACAGCCGTGGTGACCGGCTTGAAGTCCCCGATCTGGGTGCCCAGGGAGTTGTCGAGCGGGTCGACGCCGGTGCCCGCGAGCGGGTCGAGCTGGAGGTTCTTGGCCGGTGCGAGGCCGCCCGCCGTCGCGTCGCGCACCGCCCCGGTGAGGGCCCCCACCGCCGAGGCGCCGTCGAGGTCGCCCAGCGGCGTGGGGATCCCGGCCGCGCGCGCCGCCTGGACGGGCTCGGCCGCACTCGCGCCCGCGCCCCCGGCGCCCAGCGCCGCGCCCGCCGCGCCGATGACCAGCCCGGCGCGCAACAGCGCCCGGGAGCCGGCGCGCAGAGACCTGGATGCCGCGTGTCGTGTCATGAGTACCGCCCATATCCGTGCGTCGTCAGTAATCGCGCGAGCACGTAGCGTAGTTGACAGGTGGCGTGGCCGCCAATGCCGACCCGCGGGGGCGGTCGCGGGGCGCGATGCCGCACACTGTTCTCTCGTGACTTCCCATCCGCCGATACCCACCCGCGTCGTGCTGCTCTGCGGCCCCTCGGGCTCGGGCAAGTCGTCCTTCGCCGCCCGCTCGGGACTGCCCGTCCTGTGTCTGGACGACTTCTACAAAGAAGGCGACGACCCTACGTTGCCGCAGGTCCCCGGCAGTTCGGACATCGACTGGGACTCCCCCGCGTCCTGGGACGCGGACGTGGCGGTCGCCGCCATCAAGGAGCTGTGCCGCACCGGCCGCACCCGCGTCCCGGTGTACGACATCGCGACCAGCGCGCGGGTGGGCCAGGAGGACCTGGAGATCGAGCGCACGCCCGTGTTCATCGCGGAGGGGATCTTCGCGGCGGACATCGTGGAGCGGTGCCGGGAGATCGGCGTGCTCGCCGACGCGATCTGTCTGCGGGGGCGGCCCGCCACCACGTTCCGGCGGCGGCTTGTCCGGGATCTGCGGGAGGGGCGCAAGTCCGTGCCGTTCCTCCTTCGGAGGGGGTGGCGGCTCATGCGGGCGGAGCGGGCGATCGTGGCGCGGCAGGCCGCGCTCGGGGCGGATCCCTGCGGGGGCGAGGAGGCGGTGGGGCGGGTTGCCGCCGCCGCGGCTGTTTCTGCGCCGGGGGAGCTGGGCCGCCGCTTCGCGGCGGATTCTCTCCCACCCACCCGCCCGTTTGCCCCGCGTTGAGCCCGTACCGGAAAAGCAGTTCGTTTGCCGGGTAAACAGAAGGACCGGAAAGGCCCCCCCGGCCTTCCGGTCCCGCTGTTTCCCCCGTGCCCCCGTGCTTCCGCCGCTTCCCCCCGGAGCGGCGGCCCCCGTTCCCCCCGATCCTCAGGCGACCAACTCGCCGAAGGACTCCTCCTGGTCGCGGCCAAAGCTGAGGACCTCGTCCTCGCGCAGCCGGCGCAGGGAGCGCCAGATGCTGGACTTGACCGTGCCCACGCTGATGTCGAGGATGTCCGCGATCTCCGGGTCGGTGCGGCCCTCGTAGTAGCGAAGGACCAGCATCGTGCGCTGGAGTTCGGGCAGCCGGGCCAGGGCCTGCCACAGGACCGCGCGCAGCTCGGTGCCGCGCATCGCGTCCGTGTCGCCCACCGTCTCCGGCAGCTCCTCGGTCGGGTACTCGTTCAGCTTGCGGCGGCGCCACGCGCTGATGTGCAGGTTGGTCATGGTACGGCGGAGGTAGCCCCCGACCGCCGCCTTGTCGCTGATCCTGTCCCAGGCCCGGTACGTCGAGAAGAGGGCGCTCTGCAGCAGGTCCTCGGCCTCGAAGCGGTCCCCGGTCAGGTGGTAGGCCGTCGCGTACAGGGAGGCGCGGCGCTCCTGGACGTAGGCGGTGAACTCCGCCTCCGACAAGGTCTTCCGCTCCCCCGAGCCCTCCCCGCACACGCTTGTCCCGCGCGGCGCGTCAACCACCGTCATGTACGTGGTGTGCTGACGCCCGGCACCGCGAGCGCACCCCCGCCCGCTCACGGCACCGGACTTCTCAGAGCCCCGCCCGACGTCGTGGAGACGCGTGACAACTGCGCTTGAGCTGGTGCTGTGCAGCGTGTTCATCTCGCGCCCCCCGTCGGTGGAGTCCGGCTTGTTCCGTCTGGCTTCTGTACTTCTTGCGTGTGACCAGAACTCTGCCGGACCCACTTCATGACGGTGTCCGCCGACTGTCACAGGCCTGTCACAGGGCGCGGGGCCCGTCCTTCCGCGCGTGAGGGTGCGGTGAGGGAGCACGCCAACAGTCGAACTGGGGCCGAGCATGGGACAGAATGACCTCCGTGCCTTCCCTGTTGCTGATCGAGGACGATGACGCCATCCGGACGGCCCTGGAGCTCTCGCTGACGCGCCAGGGGCACCGGGTGGCCACTGCTGCCACCGGCGAGGACGGCCTGAAACTGCTCGGTGAGCAGCGGCCCGACCTGATCGTGCTGGACGTGATGCTGCCGGGCATCGACGGGTTCGAGGTGTGCCGCCGCATTCGGCGCACCGACCAGCTGCCGATCATCCTGCTGACGGCGCGCAGCGATGACATCGACGTGGTGGTGGGCCTGGAGTCCGGCGCCGACGACTACGTGGTCAAGCCCGTGCAGGGGCGGGTCCTGGACGCCCGGATCCGGGCCGTGCTGCGGCGCGGCGAGCGGGAGGCCAACGACGCGGCGACGTTCGGTTCGCTCGTCATCGACCGGGCCGCGATGACCGTGACGAAGAACGGCGAGGACCTCCAGCTCACGCCGACCGAGCTGCGGCTGCTCCTGGAGCTGAGCCGCAGGCCGGGGCAGGCCCTGTCGCGGCAGCAGTTGCTGCGCCTGGTGTGGGAGCACGACTACCTCGGCGACTCGCGGCTGGTCGACGCGTGTGTGCAGCGGCTGCGCGCCAAGGTCGAGGACGTCCCGTCCTCGCCGACGCTGATCCGCACGGTGCGCGGGGTCGGATACCGGCTGGACTCGCCTCAGTGACCACACCGCACGACGAGCTCCGCGGGCTGCCCGCGGCGCGCAAGGCCCTGCTGGCGGGGTGGCGCTTCACGAGTCTGCGGCTGCGGCTCGTGGTGGTGTTCGGCCTCGTCGCGCTCACCGCCGCCGTCACCGCGTCCGGCATCGCGTACTGGCTCAACCGCGAGGCCGTGCTGACGCGCGCGCAGGACGCGGCGCTCAAGGACTTCCGGCAGCAGATGCAGACCCGCGCGGGCGCGCTGCGGGCCGACGCCACGCAGGAGGAACTGCAGGCGGCGGCCGGGCAGATGGCCAGCAGCGGCCAGCGCTACAGCGTGCTCCTGGTCGCGGAGAAGAAGGGCGGCGGCCGGATCGTCGGCTACTCCGACCTGGACGCGTTCACCCTCGCCAAGGTGCCGCACCCGCTGCGGCAGGCCGTGGCCAAGAAGCAGGAGCTGACCTCCGGCAACGACAGCCCCTACCACCTGTACTGGCAGCGGACCGTGGACCACGGCACGCCGTACCTGGTGGGTGGGGCCACGGTGATCGGCGGCGGCCCGACCGGCTACATGCTCAAGTCTTTGGAGCCCGAGGCGAAGGACCTCAGCTCGCTCGGCTGGTCGCTGGCCATCGCCACGGCCCTCGCGCTGATCGGCTCGGCGCTGCTCGCGCAGGCCGCCGCCACGACCGTACTCAAGCCCGTGCACCGCCTCGGTGTCGCCGCGCGCAGGCTCGGCGAGGGCAAGCTCGACACCCGGCTGCGGGTGTCCGGCACCGATGAACTGGCCGATCTGTCCCGGACGTTCAACCGGACGGCCGAGAACCTGGAGAAGAAGGTCGCCGACATGAGCGCCCGCGACGAGGCGTCCCGGCGCTTCGTCGCCGACATGTCGCACGAGCTGCGGACGCCGTTGACGGCGATCACCGCGGTGACCGAGGTCCTGGAGGAGGAGCTGGACGCGCAGACCGGTTCCGTCGACCCGATGATCGAGCCCGCGGTGCGGCTCGTGGTGAGCGAGACGCGGCGCCTGAACGACCTCGTGGAGAACCTCATGGAGGTCACCCGCTTCGACGCGGGCACCGCGCGCCTCGTCCTGGACGACGTCGACATCGCCGACCAGATCACCGCGTGCATCGACGCCCGCGCCTGGCTGGACGCGGTGGAGCTGGACGCCGAGCGCGGCATCACCGCCCGGCTCGACCCGCGCCGCCTGGACGTCATCCTGGCCAACCTGATCGGCAACGCCCTCAAGCACGGCGGTTCCCCGGTGGAGGTGGCGGTGCGCCTGGAGGACCAGAAGCTCGTCATCTCCGTACGCGACCACGGGCCGGGCATCCCGCAGGACGTGCTGCCGCACGTCTTCGACCGCTTCTACAAGGCGAGCGCGTCCCGGCCCCGGTCCGAGGGCAGCGGCCTCGGCCTGTCCATCGCCCTGGAGAACGCGCACATCCACGGCGGTGACATCTCCGCGGCCAACTGCCCCGACGGCGGCGCCGTCTTCACGCTGTGGCTGCCGTGCGAGAGCGAGAGCGAGACCGGCTGCGGGGGCGCCGGCGAAGCAGCCGAGGGAGGCCAGGCATGACCGGTCGCAGGACGCGGGCGGCGGTGGCCGCCGTCACGCTCGCCGCGGCGCTCGCGGGGTGCGGGATCAGGTCGACGGAGGTGCCCACCGACTTCGGGCCCGCGCCGTCGCGGGTGCCGTGCGTGATGTCGGGCCCCGACATCGCCTCGCAGTCGAGCGGCGGGGTGCCCGTGCAGGTCTTCCTGGTGTGCGCGGCGCAGCTGGTGTCCGTCGACCGGACGGTACGCGTGCCGCAGGACAAGGCCGACACGGCGGCCACGGACCGGGTGCGCATCGCGCAGGCCCTCCTGGACGAGCTGGCCGTCTCCCCCTCGCAGGCCGAGAAGCAGGCGGGTCTCGCCACGGACGTGCGGGGCGGGACGCGGGTCCTCGGCCCCGCCGAGGGCGACCCCGAGGAGGCGCTGCGCTTCAGTACGCCGCCGGAGAACCTGTCCGCCTTCGCGCTCGCCCAGATCGTGTGCACGCTGGCCGACAGCGCCGCGGCGGCGGACGGGCCCTCGGTCGTGATGGGCGGCCCCGGGCACGGCCCGCCGCGGCGTTACACGTGCACCCCGGAGGTCCGCTCCCGGCCCGGCACGGTGGCGCCGCCCACCAAGACCCTGGAGTAACCGGCGCGCCGGTACGCGGAACCGATCCTGCCGCCTGAGGCGTCTTGGGGGGCGTGCGTCAAGGCTCGGGCGGCCGTACTGCCGCCATCCGCTTCCGTGCGGCAGGGGGATTCCTCCTCGTCGCACATCTTCTGCTCGTCGGATGGATCACGCTGCGTCCGCTGGACGTGCCCTGGGTGAGCGCCGCGAACCTGCGGCCGCTGGCCGGGATCAAGGCGGATCTGGCGCTCGGCGGCCTCCAGGCGGCCCGCCGGCTCGGTGAGGCGGTGCTGCTGCTCGCCCCGCTCGGGGTGCTGCTGCCCCTGGCCGGCGGGCGGCTCGTCGTCTCGCCGTGGGGTTCGCTGGTGCGCACGGTCGCCGCGGGGGCGCTGCTCTCGCTCGGCATCGAGCTGTTGCAGACCGGTGTGCCGGGGCAGGTCGTCGACATCGACTCGCTGCTCCTGAACACCCTCGGGGTCGCCGTCGCGCATGTCGCCGTGGTGCCCTGCGCCCGGGCGTGGCTGCGCCGCCGGACGGATCCCGCGCATGTCACGGCCCTCCTGCGGGAGGAGGCGTCTCAGGGGTCGACCCCGACGATTCCCAGGGTCGGGATCGCACCGTAGAGCGATGTTTTGGGGTACTTGGCAACCGTAGCTTCGAGGTATCGGGGTACACAGAGAGCCTCGGTCCCGACGGTTTGTGAAGGAGCCCGACATGAGTGCCCTTGCCCGCCCCACCCACGGCCGGATGATCGGCGGCGTGTGCGCCTCCCTGGCCCGGCGATTCGGCATGTCCGCGGCCAAGATGCGGGTGATCTTCGTGGTCTCCTGCCTGCTGCCGGGCCCGCAGTTCCTGCTCTACATCGCCCTGTGGATCCTGCTGCCCTCCGAGGACAAGGTCCGCCAGGCCTGGTGACGCGCGCGAAAGGCGCCCCTCCTGCCGGGAGGGGCGCCCTTCGGTGTGTCGCGCGGGGCGGGGCTCAGCCGAGCGGCAGGCCGTTGAGGCCGGTGCCGCCGAGGGGCACGCCGCCGAGCAGGCCGGAGAGCGGGGAGGCGGGACCGCCGGGGCCCTTGCCGTGGGGCGCCAGGCTCTCGGGGGCGGCCTTGTCGAGGGCGGGCTGCGTGGCGGTCAGGCCGCCGGCGACGGCGTTCTGGGCGGCGGCCAGGGACTGGGGGGCGCCGGCGGGGAGCGTCTTGGCGGCCTGCTCCAGCGGAAGGACCGAGCTGACCGGACCCAGGGCCGAGGTCGCGTCCGGGAGACCGGCGGCGGCGCTCGCGGCGCCGGCACCGGCGGCGGCGATGGCGGCACCGAGCGCGGCGACACCGAGGGTCTTGGCGGCAGACTGCTTCATCTTGAATGCGTCCTTGCGAATTCGATGACGGGGATCTGCGGGGTTCAACGACCGCGCGCGGCCCGGATCACGGGCAGAGGACCGCGAAAAGCGGCCGGGTGACACGCACCCGGCCGCCTTATCGTCGCGACAGACGCGAAAAGGCCCGCTAACCCGCCACAGACGCGCTGGTCGGGACGGTCTGGCGGAACAGCCATTCGGACTTCAGCTCGGCGTAGCCGGGCTTGATCACCTCGCTGATCATGGCGAGGCGTTCATCGAAAGGAATGAACGCTGATTTCATCGCATTGACTGTGAACCACTGCATGTCGTCGAGCGTGTAGCCGAAGGTGTCGACCAGGTGCTCGAATTCGCGGCTCATGCTGGTGCCCGACATCAGGCGGTTGTCGGTGTTCACCGTGGCCCGGAAATGCAGCTTCCGCAGCAGTCCGATGGGGTGCTCGGCGTAGGAGCTCGCGGCGGCCGTCTGGAGGTTGGACGTCGGGCACAGCTCCAGCGGGATGCGCTTGTCCCGTACGTAGGAGGCGAGGCGGCCGAGCTTGACGGTGCCGTCGTCGGCGATCTCGATGTCGTCGATGATCCGCACGCCGTGGCCCAGGCGGTCGGCGCCGCACCACTGGAGGGCCTGCCAGATCGAGGGCAGGCCGAAGGCCTCGCCCGCGTGGATCGTGAAGTGGTTGTTCTCCCGCTTGAGGAACTCGAAGGCGTCCAGGTGGCGGGTGGGAGGGAAGCCCGCCTCGGCGCCCGCGATGTCGAAGCCGACGACCCCGAGGTCGCGGTAGCGGTTGGCCAGCTCGGCGATCTCCAGCGCGCGGGCGGCGTGCCGCATGGCGGTCAGCAGGGCGCCGACGCGGATGCGGTGGCCGTTGTCCTTCGCCCGGCGCTCGCCCTCGCGGAAGCCCTCGTTGACCGCCTCGACGACCTCTTCGAGGGTGAGGCCGGCCTCCAGGTGCTGCTCGGGGGCGTAGCGGATCTCGGCGTAGACCACGCCGTCCTCGGCGAGGTCCTCGGCGCACTCGGCGGCCACGCGCCGCAGGGCGTCCTTGGTCTGCATCACCGCGCAGGTGTGGGCGAAGGTCTCCAGGTAGCGCTCCAGGGAGCCGGAGTCGGCCGCCTCGCGGAACCAGATCCCGAGCTTGTCGGGGTCGGTCTCGGGCAGGCCCTCGTACCCGCAGGCGCGGGCGAGGTCGACGATCGTGCCGGGGCGCAGGCCGCCGTCGAGGTGGTCGTGGAGGAGCACCTTGGGGGCGCGGCGGATCTGTTCGGCGCTGGGCGTTTCGCGGTCCGTGTGACCGCCCTTGATGGTCTGGCTCGTCATTTCGGCACTCTAACGCCTACGCGCGTAGAACTCACTGGTCGATACGTAACAGTGACCCTGCGGACGGGTGGCGTACACCGGGCCTTCTGACACTGTTCTGTCATGGCACACCAAGGGACGGCGCGGTCCACGGACGCGCCGCGGCTCGGACGCGCGATCGGCACGGCACCCTCCGCGGTGGGCGGCGCGGTCCTGCTGCTGCCCGGCGGCTGCGAGACCTCCACCCGCAGACCGTCGCCGCTCGCGGCGGGCGCCGTGCGCGCGCTCGGGCGCCGCCTCGCGCGGGACGGGCGCGCGGCGGGCCTCGCCACGCATGTCGTGCGCTACCGCTGCCGGGGCTGGAACGGCGTGCGCGCCCAGCCGGCCGAGGACGCCGCCTGGGCCGCGGACGAGATCGTACGGCGGTACGGCGACGTCCCCGTCTGTCTCGCCGGGGTGGACATGGGCGGCCGGGCCGCGCTGCGCGCGGCGGGGCACCCGGCGGTCAACTCCGTGCTGGCGCTGGCCCCTTGGCTGCCCGAGGACGATGTGGCGGCGCCACCGGAGCCGGTGCGGCAGCTCGCGGGGCGGCAGGTTCTGATCGTGCACGGCACGAACGACGAGCGGACCGACCCCGAGCTGTCGTTCCGGCTCGCGGCGCGGGCGAAGAAGGCCAACCGTGACGTGTGCCGGTTCGAGGTGCACTCCGACGGGCACCGGCTGCGGCAGCATCACGCGGAGGTCCTGGCGCTGGCCTCCGACTTCGTACGGGGCGCGCTCTTCGGGGAGGACTTCGCGCGGCCCCTGCGGGACGCCCTCGCGGCGCCGCCGCCCCTGGGGTTGCGGATGCCGCTCGCCTCGGGGTTCGGACGGTCGCTGCGGCGGTGAGCCCGCGCCGGAGTGCGGTCGATCACCGGCTCCGCCGGGTTCGTCCTCAAGCGCCGGACGGGCTGTGACCCACTTCCGGCAGCAGTTTTCCCTTCCTGCTCAGCAGGAACTGCTTGAACGCCGCCACCGGCGGTGTGTCCGGGTGGCCGTCCAGCCAGGCCACGCCGATCTCCCGGACCGCCCGCTGGCCCGTCACCGTCAGCTCCACCACTCCGGGCCGGGGCACGGCGGGCGGCGGCAGCAGGGCGACGCCGAGGCCGGCCGCGACGAGGCCGCGCAGGGTCTCCGCCTCCTCGCCCTCGAAGGCCACGCGGGGCTTGAAGCCCGCTTCCTGGCAGAGGTCGTCCGTGATGCGGCGCAGGCCGTAGCCCGGTTCCAGGGTCACGAAGGCCTCGTCGGCGGCCTCGGCCAGACGCACGCGCTTGCGCGCCGCGAGGCGGTGGTCGTCGGGGACGACCAGGCGCAGCCGCTGCTCGTCGAGGCGGCGGGCGACCAGGTCGGGGGCGTCGGGCACGGGCGAGGTGAGGCAGAGGTCCAGCTCCCCCGCCCGCAGGCGCTCCAGCATCGCCTCGCCGTAGTTCTGCACGAGGCTGAAGCGCACCCTCGGGTGGTCCGCGCGGAAGGCGCGGATCAGGCCGGGCACGGTCTCCGAGCCCATGGTGTGCAGGAACCCGAAGGCGACCTTGCCCGAGGCCGGGTCGGCGTCGGCGCGCACCGACTCGGCGGCGCGCTCCACCTCGCCGAGCGCCCGCTCGACCGAGGCGAGGAAGGCGCGGCCGGAAGGGGTGAGCGAGACGGTGCGGCCCCGGCGGGCGAACAGGTCGACGCCGAGGTCGCGTTCGAGCCTCACGAGGGCGCGGGAGAGCGTCGACTGGGGGATCTGCATCTCCTGCGCGGCGCGGGTGACGTGCTCGGTGCGGGCGACGCCCGCGAAGTACGCGAGGCGCGGCGCGAGCAGCGTCACGATGTCCTCCACGTCACTGTCACGTGACAGGCGCTGCTGTGACCTCTGCTGATGCGACATAGGAACGATTATGGCGATTCCATGCATTGGACGCATCAAAATGCGGGTCGTACGTTCATGGCATGCCTCCCGCCAGTAGCGGGGCGTCCGCCCTCCACGCGGACGCCCTCACCCCGTCGTCCCCCGCCGCCGATTCCCGACTGTTCCCGGGCGGTCCCGGCTACCGCCGGATGAGCTTCGCCCTCTTCCTCGCGGGCGTCGCCACCTTCGCCCTCCTCTACTCCACGCAGGCCCTGCTCCCCCTGCTCTCCGCCGACTTCGGCGCGAGCGCGAGCACGGCGAGCTGGACGGTCTCGGCGGCCACGGGCGCACTGGCTCTCCTCGTCCTGCCGCTGAGCGCGCTCAGCGAGCGCTTCGGGCGGCGCACGATGATGACCGCGTCACTGGGCGTCGCGGTGGCGGTCGCGCTCCTGGTCCCCTTGGCCCCGTCGGTGGAGGTGCTCATCGCGCTGCGGGCCGTGCAGGGCGCGGCCCTCGCGGGGCTCCCGGCGTCCGCGATGGCGTTCCTGGCCGAGGAGGTGCGGCCCAAGGCGCTGGTCGGCGCGATCGGCATGTTCGTGGCGGGCAACTCCATCGGCGGGATGAGCGGCCGCATCGTCACCGGCTGGGTCGCGCAGGCCTGGGGCTGGCGTGCGGCGCTGGCCGTGGTGGGCGTCGTGGCGGTGCTCTGCGCGGTGGCCTTCCGCGCGCTGCTGCCCGCGCCGAGGCACTTCACGCCGGGCTCGCCGACCCCCGGGTCGCTGGCGCGGACGGTCCGCACCCATCTGTCGGACCCGCTGCTGTGCAGGCTGTACGCGATCGGGGCGCTGTTCATGACCGTGTTCGGCGCGGTCTACACGGTGATCGGCTACCGGCTCACCGAGGCGCCGTTCTCGCTCCCCCAGGGTGTCATCGGCTCGATCTTCCTGGTCTACCTCGTCGGCACAATCTCCTCGGCGGCCGCCGGGAAGCTGGTGGCCCGGCTCGGGCGGCGCGGGGCGCTGTACCTGGCGGTGGGCACCACGGCGGGCGGACTGCTGATGTCCCTGTCCTCGTCGCTGGTCCTGGTGCTGCTGGGACTCGTGCTGATCACCGCCGGGTTCTTCGCGGGGCACGCGGTGGCGTCCTCCTCGGTGAGCCGTACGGCCACCACGGGCCGCGCGCAGGCCTCCGCGCTCTACCAGTCGGCGTACTACCTGGGCTCCAGCGCGGGCGGCACGCTCGGCGCCGTCGCCTTCCACTCGGGTGGCTGGGCGGGGACCGTCGCGCTCGGGCTGTTCGCGGTGCTCGGCGTCGTGTCGGTCACCGTGTGGGGCTCGCACGCGGCGCGGGCGGAGCGCCGGCGCGGCCTCGTCGCCCGCTCCTGCTGATTCCACCTGCGGGTTTTCCCACTCCGCGGGCCGTTGTCAGTGGGCTGCGGTAACTTCCGTTGTGTCGGGCCGCGAAGTGGTCCGGCGCCGGTAGCCGCAGGGGTGGGTGGGGATGGGCGACATCGCAGGGACGACGACCGATCTGGACGTCACGCTGGAGAGGTACCGGGTCGAACTGACCGGGTACTGCTATCGGATGCTCGGTTCCGCGTTCGAGGCCGAGGACGCCGTGCAGGACACGATGGTCCGCGCCTGGCGCAGCTTCGAGAAGTTCGAGGGCCGCTCCAGCGTCCGCTCCTGGCTGTACCGCATCGCGACGAACGTCTGCCTGGACATGCTGAACGCCGGCAACCGCCGCGCCCGTCCCATGGACCTGACGGCCGCCGCCTCGCTGGCCCAGGCGGCGCTCACCCCCCGCCCGGACAACACCTGGCTGGAGCCGATGCCGGACGCCCGTGTGCTGCCCACGCCCAGCGACCCCGCCGAGGCCGCCGTCGCAAAGGAGTCGGTGCGCCTGGCGTTCGTCGCCGCCCTGCAGAGCCTGCCGCCCAAGCAGCGCGCGGTGCTGATCCTGCGGGAGGTCCTCGCCTGGAAGGCCAGTGAGGTCGCCGAGCTGATCGACACCTCGGTCGCCTCGGTGAACAGCGCGCTCCAGCGGGCCCGCGCCACGCTCGCGGAGCGGCCGCAGGACGACACGGCCGTCTCCGATCCGCTGGACGAGGAGCAGCAGAAGCTCCTGGAGCGCTATGTCGCCGCCTTCGAGGGGTACGACATGGTGGCGCTGACCGCGCTGCTCGCCGAGGACGCCGTCATGACGATGCCGCCGTTCGACCTGTGGCTGCGGGGCACGGCGGACATCACCGGCTTCATGGCCACGATGGGCGCCACCTGTGCCGACGGCCGCCTGATCCCGGTGGACGTGAACGGCTCGCCGGGCTTCGCCCAGTACAAGCCCGACCCGGACAACGGCGGCTTCATGCCGTGGTCGATCCAGGTCATCGAGATCTCACAGGGCCGTATCGCCGGCTTCCACTGCTTCCTGGACACCGAGCGGTGGTTCCCGCTGTTCGGGGTGCCCTCGCATCTCGACGGCTAGCCCGAGCAGTTCGGCCAGGCCGACGAGCCCGAGGAGGGACAGCAGCGCGGGGGCGGGGTTCCGCAGGCGGATCCGGGCCCCGGCCCTGCGGGCGGCGAGGTGCAGCCGGGCGAGGGCGTCGACGGTGGCGAGGTCGGCGGTGGTGACGCCGGAGACATCGCAGACGACGTCCCTGCTCGCGCCGTCGCCGGGCCCGTGCCGGGCGGCGGCGACCCGCTCGCACAGGGACGGGACGTCGGCCGGGCGCAGGGGGCCCGCGACATGGATGAGGTTCGCTTCGGAATCGGCCACGCAGGGTGGACCGGCGCGGCGGACGGAACTCATCGGTCCCCGCCCCCGCGATCGGCATGCCCGCGTCAGTCGACGGGGAAGGCGCTGGTGTCGATCGGCAGGTCGAAGGGGGCGGGCAGCTTGATGGTCTCGCCGAACTTGCAGGCGCTCAGGAGGCGGTAGACGCCGCCTCGGGGCTCGCCGTAGAGGGTGACGGTGGGGCCGCCGGGGGCCCAGCGGTCGGCGAGGAGGTAGAGGGGTACACCGCCGGCCGCATACCCCGCGGCCTTGCTGATGCGGTCGTGGCGGGCATTGGACGGCGACGTGACCTCAAGGACAAGTTCGGTGACGGCAGCCGGAATGCACTGCTCCCCCTTCCCCACCACATCCGCTCGCGGGGCCACGACCAGGTCAGGAATGTAAGCGCCCTCCCGAGACGGCACAAGAATGGTCTGCTCGTGGTAGATGCCGAGTTCAAACGGGATCACACCTAGCTGGCGGTGAATCAGCTCGGCGATTTCGTTGTGGTTGTTCGACGGGCTGGGCGCCACGGTGATGATCCCCTCGATGATCTCCACCCTGCAGCCCTCGGGCCACTCCATCTCCGCCCGGAACCGGAGAACAGCTTCCCAGTCCTGGCTGGCTTCGTGGCCTACGGTGAGTGCGCTCATGGCGGTCTCCTCTATCGGTGCGTCACCGATCCCAGCATGCCGAACGGGACCGGCGGCGGTCCACCGATCCCGTTCACCCGTACGAGTAAGCCCTGGCCAGAGCGGCGCGGGCCCAGCTGTCAGCCGATCCGGTCCAGCACGATCGGCGGCGCCGAGAAGTCCGTCCCCGGGGCGGCGATGTCGTACGCCCCCTCCACCGACTCCAGCGCGTACGCGAACCGCTCCGGGGTGTCCGTGTGCAGGGTCATCAGGGGTGCGCCCGCCTCGACGGAGTCGCCCGGCTTGGCGTGCAGCTCGACGCCCGCGCCGGCCTGGACGACGTCCTCCTTGCGGGCGCGGCCGGCGCCCAGGCGCCAGGCGGCGACGCCGACGTCGTACGCGTCGAGCCGGGTCAGGACGCCGGACGTCGGGGCCTTGACCACGTGCGTCTCGCGGGCCACCGGCAGCTCCGCGTCGGGGTCGCCGCCCTGGGCCGCGATCATCCGGCGCCACACGTCCATCGCCGAGCCGTCGGCCAGCGCCTTCGCCGGGTCGGCGTCCTTCAGGCCGGCGGCGTCCAGCATCTCGCGGGCGAGGGCCAGGGTCAGCTCGACGACGTCCGCCGGGCCGCCGCCCGCGAGGACCTCCACGGACTCGCGGACCTCGAGGGCGTTGCCCGCCGTCAGGCCGAGCGGGGTCGACATGTCGGTGAGCAGGGCGACGGTGCGCACGCCGCTGTCGGTGCCGAGCCCGACCATCGTGGACGCCAGCTCCCGCGCGTCCTCGATGTTCTTCATGAAGGCGCCGGTGCCGACCTTCACGTCCAGGACGAGCGAGCCCGTGCCCTCGGCGATCTTCTTCGACATGATGGACGAGGCGATCAGCGGGATGGCCTCCACCGTGCCGGTGACGTCGCGCAGGGCGTAGAGCTTCTTGTCGGCGGGGGCGAGGCCGTCGCCCGCCGCGCAGATGACCGAGCCGACGGAGTCGAGGACGTGCAACATCTCCTCGTTGGAGAGGAGCGCGCGCCAGCCGGGGATGGCCTCCAGCTTGTCCAGGGTGCCGCCGGTGTGGCCGAGGCCCCGGCCGGACAGCTGCGGGACGGCCGCGCCGCACGCGGCGACCAGCGGGGCGAGCGGCAGCGTGATCTTGTCGCCGACGCCGCCCGTGGAGTGCTTGTCGGCGGTCGGGCGGGAGAGCGAGGAGAAGTCCATGCGCTCACCGGAGGCGATCATCGCGGCGGTCCAGCGGGCGATCTCCGCGCGGTTCATGCCGTTGAGGAGGATCGCCATCGCCAGGGCCGACATCTGCTCGTCGGCGACCGCGCCGCGGGTGTACGCGTCGATGACCCAGTCGATCTGTTCGTCGCTCAGCTCGCCCCGGTCGCGCTTGGTGCGGATGACGGAGATGACGTCCATGGCGGTCCTTCCAGCAGTACAGCGGCGTACGTAGACAGGGAGCCGACTCTACGCGCATAGAGCCGTCAGCTGAAGGTGGCCCCGCGGCCAAGATCTCCAAGGCCGCGGGGCCGGGCGTCAGTTGAGGTGTTGCGGGCCGAACGCGTCGGGGAGCATGTCCGCGAGCGTGCGTACGCCCGAGGCCGTCTCCAGGAGCAGTTCGGGGCCGCCGAACTCGTACAGGAGCTGGCGGCAGCGGCCGCACGGCATCAGGATCTCGCCCTTGCCGTCCACGCAGGTGAAGTGGGTCAGGCGGCCGCCGCCGGTGAGCTGGAGCTGGGAGACCAGGCCGCACTCGGCGCACAGGCCGAGGCCGTAGGAGGCGTTCTCCACGTTGCAGCCGACGACCGTCCGGCCGTCGTCCACCAGCGCCGCGGCGCCGACCGGGAAGCCCGAGTAGGGGGCGTACGCGCGGGACATGGCCTCGCGCGCGGCTTCCCGCAGGGCGTCCCAGTCGGTGTCGGCGGTGGTCGTCACTTGCCCTGTCCCTTTCGGTACGGCATGCCGTCCGCCTTCGGCATCCGAAGGCGCTGGGCGGAGAGCGAGAGGACCAGCAGGGTCACCACGTACGGCGTGGCGGTGACGACCTGGTTGGGCACCTCGTCGGTCAAGCCGTACCACAGGAACATAAGCGCGGAGACGGCCGTGGTGATCACCGCGGGCACGTACCGCTTGCGCCAGGCGAGGTAGACCGCGCCGATGACCAGCAGGATCGCCAGGAGCAGCAGCAGCGCGTGGACGTTGGTGCCGCCGCCCCGCAGCTTCAGGCTGTCGGTGTAACCGAACAGTCCGGCGCCGAGCGCGAGGCCGCCCGGCATCCAGTTGCCGAAGATCATCGCGGCGAGGCCGATGTAGCCGCGGCCGCCGGTCTGGCCCTCCAGGTAGATGTTGGAGGCGACCAGCGAGAGGAAGGCACCGCCGAGGCCGGCGAAGCCGCCGGAGATGATCACGGCCAGGTACTTGTACTTGTAGACGTTCACGCCGAGCGACTCGGCCGCGATGGGGTTCTCGCCGCAGGAGCGCAGCCGCAGGCCGAACGAGGTGCGCCACAGCACCCACCAGCTCAGCGGGACCAGCGCGACGGCGACCACGGTGAGCGGCGAGAGGTTGGTGAACAGCCCGCCGAACAGGCCCGCGAGGTCGGAGACCAGGAACCAGTGCTTGCCGTTGAGGTCCATGAGCCAGTCGGACAGCCCCGGCACGGAGAAGTCGCCGAGGGATTCGACGGGCGGCGACTGCTTCGACGTACCGCCCTCCTCGCCCTCGAAGACGAAGGTGGCGAGGTAGCGGGTGACGCCGAGGGCGAGGATGTTCAGGGCCACACCGGAGACGATGTGGTTGACGTTGAAGGTGACCGTCACGATCGCGTGCAGCAGACCGCCGAGCGCGCCGCCGAGGACGCCGAACATGACACCCGCCCACGGGCCCCACTGGAAGCCGGCCCAGGCACCGAACCAGGTGCCGAGGATCAGCATGCCCTCGAGGCCGATGTTGACGACGCCCGCGCGCTCGGCCCACAGGCCGCCGAGGCCCGCGAGGCCGATCGGCACGGCCAGCTTGAGGGCCGTGGACATCTGGCCGGTGGAGGTGATGCCGTCGGCGCCGGTGATGACGCGCACCAGCGAGGTCAGCACCAGGACGCCCGCGACGCAGAGCAGGAGGACGGGGAGCGAGATGCGGCGGCGGCCCGCTGCGGGCTGCTTGACCGGGGGTTTGGCGACGGATGCCGTGCTCATCGGGCAGCCACCTCCTTCACGGAGTCGTTGTTGCCGTTGTTGGCGTTCGCCCGGGCGGCGGCGGCCAGTTCCTCACCGACGCGCCGCTGCTGGCGGCGCAGGCCCCAGCGGCGGACGGCCTCGGAGGAGACGACGACCGCGATCACGATGAGGCCCTGCATGATCACCGCGATCTCCTTGTCGTACGCGACCGGGGTGGCGTAGTCCAGGGCGGGTGAGGCCTTGTCGAGGAAGGCCCACAGCAGCGCGGCGAACGCGATGCCGACCGGGTTGTTGCGGCCGAGCAGCGCGATGCCGATGGCGGTGAAGCCGAGGCCCGCGGGGAAGCTGAGGCTGTAGGTGTGGGTGTCGCCGAGCAGGATCGGCAGGCCCGCGAGGCCCGCGACGCCGCCGGAGATCAGCATGGCCGTGAGCACCATGCGCTTGGCGTTGACCCCGGAGGCCGCGGCGGCGGACTCGGAGGCGCCGGTGGCGCGCAGGTCGAAGCCGAAGCGGGTGCGGTTGAGGACCAGCCAGTACAGGATGCCGGCGAGGACGGCGACGAAGACGAAGCCGTAGACCTCACCGCCCGCCAGCTTGATGCCGGGGAACCAGCCGGACTCCTTCATCACGCCGGTGGTCTGGTTGTTGCCGACCGGGACGCCGAAGTTGTCGGTGAGGGTGAGGTAGCCGATGACGCTCGTCGCGATGGCGTTGAGCATGATCGTGGCGACCACCTCGCTGACCCCGCGCGTGGTCTTGAGCAGGCCCGCGATGCCGGCCCAGGAGGCGCCGGTGAGCATGGCGACCACGATGAGCAGCGGGATCTGCAGGGCGGCGGGCAGCGCGACGTGCGCGCCGACGACGGCGGTCACCACCGCGGCGAGGCGGTACTGCCCGTCCACGCCGATGTTGAACAGGTTCATGCGGAAGCCGATGGCCACCGCGAGCGCCGCCAGGTAGTACATGCCGGCCTGGTTGATGGTCAGGACCTGGACGTCGGAGTAGGAGATCTGCTTCAGCATCAGGGTGTACGGCTCGATCGGGCTCTTGCCCGAGGCGAGCAGCACGACCGAGGTCAGCGCCACGGCCACGACCAGCGCGATGACCGGGGCGGCCACCGCGAGGAGCACGCGCTCCTTGTCGAACTTCTTCATCGGGTCTCGTCCTCCTGTGAGCCGTCACCGGGCTCGATGTGTTCCAGGTGGCCGGAGGCCGCGCCCGTCATCGCCGACCCCAGCTCCTCCGGGGTGACGGTGGCCGGGTCGGCGTCCGCGACGAGCCGGCCGCGGTAGATCACGCGGAGGGTGTCGGAGAGGCCGATCAGCTCGTCCAGGTCCGCGGAGATCAGCAGGACGGCCAGGCCCTCGCGGCGGGCCTCGCGGATCTGGTCCCAGATCTGCGCCTGCGCGCCGACGTCCACACCGCGGGTGGGGTGGGCGGCGATCAAAAAGCGCGGCTTGTGGCTCATCTCGCGGCCGACGATCAGCTTCTGCTGGTTGCCGCCGGACAGCGAGGCGGCCGTCACGTCGATGCCGGGCGTACGGACGTCGTACTCCTCGACGATGCGGCGGGTGTCGGCCTGGGCGGCCTTGGGGTCGAGCCAGAAGCCCCGCGCGTTCGGCCGCTCCGTGACGTGGCCGAGGATGCGGTTCTCCCACAGCGGGGACTCCAGGAGGAGGCCGTGGCGGTGGCGGTCCTCGGGGATGTACCCGATGCCGTCCTCGCGCCGCTTGCGGGTGGGTACGGCGGTGATGTCCTCGCCCGCCATGCGGATCACGCCGGAGTCGGCGTGCTTGAGGCCGATGAGCGCGTCGATCAGCTCGGTCTGGCCGTTGCCCTCGACGCCCGCGATGCCGAGGACCTCGCCCTCGTGGATCGTGAAGGAGATGTCGTCCAGCAGGGCCCGGCCCGAGTCGCCCTCGGCGAGCAGCCTGAGGCCCTCCACCTGGATCATCGGGCGGTCGGTGACCGTGGACTCGGCGGTTTCGGGGGTGGGCAGTTCGCTGCCCACCATCAGCTCGGCGAGCTGGCGCGGCGTCGTCTCGGCGGGGATGGCCGTGCCGACGGTCGTGCCGCGCCGGATGACGGTGATGTCGTCGGCGACGGACAGGACCTCGCCCAGCTTGTGCGAGATGAAGATGACGGACAGGCCCTCGGACTTGAGCTCGCGGAGGTTGTCGAAGAGCGCGTCGACCTCCTGCGGCACGAGCACGGCCGTCGGCTCGTCGAGGATCAGCGTGGTGGCGCCGCGGTAGAGGACCTTGAGGATCTCCACGCGCTGGCGGTCGGCGACGCCGAGGTCCTCCACGTACGCGTCGGGGCGCACCCCGAGGCCGTAGCGGTCGGAGAGGTCGAGGATCGCGCGGCGGGCCGCGCCGCCGATGCCGTGCAGCTTCTCGCTGCCGAGAACGATGTTCTCCAGGACCGTCAGCTGGTCGGCGAGCATGAAGTGCTGGTGCACCATGCCGATGCCGCGGGCGATGGCGTCGGCGGGGCCGGCGAAGGCGACCTGCTCGCCGTCGACGGCGATGGTGCCCTCGTCCGGCTTCTGCATGCCGTAGAGGATCTTCATCAGCGTCGACTTGCCGGCGCCGTTCTCGCCGACCAGGGCGTGCACGGTGCCCTTGCGGACGGTGAGGTGGATGTCGTGGTTGGCCACGACTCCGGGGAACCGCTTGGTGATGCCGGCGAGTTCGACGGCGACGGGCGGAGGGTTGGTGGACGCGTCGATGGCGCACTCTCCTCGGGGGTGCCTGAAGGAAAGGGGCCGCCTACGCGCGCAGTGCCCCTGCTACTGGTGCTGCTGGGTGATGCTGGTCGGTCCCCCGTACGGGATCACCCCGTACGGGCGGACGTCAGGCGTGGCCCGCGCGAACGGGGCGCGGGTGGACCATCGTCCCCCACACCCCGTCGCACGAGAATCACGCTGCCGTCACGGCGGTGAGCCCGCCGCTGCGGCGGTCACGGCGTCGAGTCGACCTTGATCTTGCCGCTCTTGATGCCCGCCTCGGCCTTCGCGACCGCGGCCCGGACGTCCTTCATCTTCTGGAACTCCGGGTTGGAGTCGGCGAGCGCGACACCGCCCGACTTGAGGTCGGCGCGGACGACGCCGCCCTTGGCCTTGCCGTCCTCGACGGCCTTGGCCAGGTTGTACACCGAGGCCGCGACGTCCTTGGTCGCCGAGGTCAGGATGTACTTCTTGTACTTGGCCAGCGCGTTCTGCTTGTACTGGTCGGAGTCGACGCCGATCGCCCAGATCTTCTTGGCGGCGGCGGCCTCGATGACGCCCTGACCGGAGAGGCCCGCGGCGTGGTAGACCACGTCGGCGCCCTTCTCGATCTGGCCCTGGGCGGCGGTCTTGCCCTTGTCGGGGCTGGTGAAGCCGCCGTCCTCGGCCTTCTCGGTCAGGTACTGCTTGACGACCTTGACCTTGGGGTCGGTGTCCTTGACGCCCTGCGCGAAGCCCGCCTCGAACTTGTGGATGAGGGGGACGTCCACGCCGCCGACGAAGCCGACGGTCTTGGACTTGGTCGCCTTGGCGGCGGTGACGCCCGCGAGGTAGGACGCCTCCTGCTCGCTGAAGACCAGGTCGGAGACGTTGTCGGCCTTGACGGTCTCGTCGTCGACGATGCCGAAGGAAGTCTTCGGGAACTTCGCCGAGACCTCCTTGATGGCCGGGGCGTAGGCGTAGCCGACACCGATGACCGGGTTGTAGCCCTGCTTGGCGAGCTGCGTCAGGCGCTGCGCCTTGTCGGCGTCCGACTCGCCGTCGACCGGCTCGACGGCCTTCTCGCCGGTCTTGAACTCCTTGGCGGCCTTCTTCATGCCCTCGGTCGCGGCGTCGTTGAAGGACTGGTCGCCGGCGCCACCGACGTCGTAGGCGAGGGCGACGCCCTTGTTCTTGTCGTCCTTGGCGGCGTCGCTGGACGTGCCGCCGCAGGCGGAGACGGAGACGGCGAGGGCTGCGGTCGCGGCGCCCGCGACAGCTATTCGAGACACCCGGCGCATAGGAACGAACTCCTTGAGGGAAGCAAGCACAAGCAGGTACGAGCGCCTACCCGGCGCTGATTTCGCCGCAGCGTAACGCGCGTAGACCTCACATAAGAACCCTTCTGTCCGGTCCGTTATCGAGCTGTGGCCACCAGCCGTCCGTGGCTTGAACACGCGGTGGACGCCCCCCAGATGGGAGGCGCCCAGGCGCCGCAGGACGTACTACGTACAACGGCGGGGAGTGCGCGGGGAAGGTGCTACGTACAACCTTCGCGGGGTCCGGTGCGGGGCGAAAGCCCCGGGGAGGCACTGGCCCGAGGAGCCGGTGGCCTACGGAGCCGTCCGGACCTTCACCTTGCCGCTGATGATGTCCTTCCTGGCCTTCTCCACGGCGGCGACGACGTCCTTCATCGCCGTGTACCTGGGGTTGGAGTCGGCGAAGCCGACGCGGCCGGACTCCAGGTCGTAGCGCTGCTCACCCTTCATCGGCTTGCCCTCGACGACCGACTTCGTCAGGTCGTACACCGCGCCGCCGACGTCCTTGAAGGCCGAGCCGAGGATGTGGTCCTTGTACTTGGCGAGCGCCTTCTGCTTGTACTGGTCGGAGTCGACGCCGATCGCCCACTTCTTCTGCGAGCCGACCTCCTGGATGACGCCCTGACCGGAGAGCCCGGCCGCGTGGTAGATCACGTCCGCGCCGGCCTCCAGCTGACCGCTGGCCGCGTTCTGGCCCTTGTCGGGGCTGGAGAAACCGCCCTCCTCGGGCTTCTCCGTCAGATAGCGCTTCTCGATCTCGATCCCGGGGTCGACGGACTTCACGCCCTGCACGAATCCGGCCTCGAATTTGTGGATCAGCGGAATGTCCACGCCGCCCACGAATCCGACGTGCTTGACCTTGCTCGCCTTCGCGGCGGCGACGCCCGCGAGATAGGAGCCCTGTTCCTCGTGGAAGACCAGATCGGCGACGTTGTCCGCCTTCACGGTGTTGTCGTCGATGATCCCGAAGGTGGTCTCCGGGAACTTCTTGGCGGCCGCCTCCACGGCGGGCGCGTAGACGAAACCGACGCCGATCACCGGGTCGTACCCCTGCTTGGCGAGCTGTTCGAGGCGCTGGACCTTGTCGGCGCTGGACTCGCCGTCGCCCGGCTCCATGTCCACGCCGCCGAGCTTGAACTCCGCGCGGGCCTTGCGGTAGCCCGCGTAGGCGGCGTCGTTGAAGGACTGGTCGCCCTTCCCGCCGATGTCGTACGCGAGACCGATCCCCTTGCCCTTGTACGAGGACGACGTGCCGGAGCCCTCCTCCTTGCCGCCGTCCTCCCGCGAGGCCTCGCTGCTGGTCTTGCCGCACGCCGAAGCGGCGAGGGCGAGCGACGCCACCGCCACGGCCACTTGGGAAAGTCTTGATACACGACGCACAGGACGCACCCCTCACATTTCCCAACACGCCGTCGACGGCGCGGATTTCGCGGCACATTAACGCGCGTAGAAAGGGAGGGGAACGGGTTTCCGCGGGGCCGTTACCCATTCGTGCCGAAGGCCGCGGACGCCGGCCCCGCTCGTTTTACCCCCCGGCCCGCTCCCGGGCGCCCGCGGTCCCCGGCACGCTCCCGCGCGCCCTCAGTCCTCGGCGCGCGCGTGGTCCAACAGGGCGGCGGCGGTGAACAGTTCGACGCCGACCGCGATGGCCGACTCGTCCACGTCGAAATCCCCCTGGTGGAGGTCGCGGACGGTGCGCTCCCCGGGCCTGCGCACGCCGAGCCGGGCCATGGCGCCGGGCACGTGCTCCAGGTACCAGGAGAAGTCCTCGCCGCCGAGGCTCTGTTCGGTGTCCTCGACCGAGGCGATGCCGCGCCGCTCGACCATGGCGTCGCGCAGCAGGTCGGCGACGCCGCCGTCGTTGACGACGGGCGGGACGCCGCGGACGTAGGTGACGTCGGACGTGGCGCGGTAGAGGCCGGCGATCTCCTGGACGGCGTCGTGCACCAGGTCGGGCGCCTCCCGCCAGGTCTTGAGGTCGAGGCAGCGCACGGTCCCGGACAGCTCGGCGTGCTGCGGGATGACGTTCGCCGCGTGGCCGGACTCGATGCGGCCCCAGGTCAGCGAGAGGCCCGAGCGGGCGTCGGTGCGGCGGGCGACCACGGCGGGGACCTCGGTGGCGACCTTGGCGACGGCCGTGACCAGGTCCGTGGTCAGGTGCGGGCGCGCGGTGTGTCCGCCGGCCCCGTCGAGCGAGACCTCCAGGCGGTCGCAGGCGGAGGTGATCGGGCCGTGCCGCAGGCCGATGCGGCCCGCGTCGACGCGGGGGTCGCAGTGCAGGGCGATGATCTTGCCGACGCCGTCGAGGACGCCTTCCTTGATGGCCTGCGCGGCGCCGCCCGGCAGGACCTCCTCGGCGGGCTGGAAGATCAACCGCACCGCGAAGGGCAGCGTCCCCTCGCGCGCCATGGCGGCGAGGACCAGACCGGTGCCGAGGACGACGGTGGTGTGCACGTCGTGGCCGCAGGCGTGGGCGCGGTCGGGCACCGTGGAGCGGTAGGGCACGCCGAGCTTGGTGTCGGGGATCGGCAGGGCGTCGATGTCGGCCCGCAGGGCGAGCATGGGGCGTGCGCCGCTGTGCGCGCCGCTCCCCACGTCGCAGACGAGGCCCGTGCCGCCGCCCAGTACCCGGGGCGCGAGGCCCGCCTCCTCAAGGCGGGCCTTGATCGCCGCGGTGGTGCGGAACTCCTGGTTGCCGAGCTCCGGGTGCATGTGCAGGTCGCGACGGAAGGCGACCAGCTCGGCACGCAGCGCTTCGGGCAGCTCGCCGGGAAGCGTTTCCGTGAGTTCGCACTCCATTGCGGACAAGCCGTCGGACACCTCTTCGGTCGCACAGGACATCAGTTGGTTCACCCTTTGAAGGGTAGGGCGATGCAACGGCCAACTGACCCACGATCAACAAAAGTTCAGCCCGATAGGGGAAGAAACTTTGGCCTCGTGGCGCATGGCCGCTGATCGGGATGGGTACACATTCACGCCGCCACGGGGGATGCGTAAGCCGTCCGTCGCCGGTAGTAGGCGAGGGCGACCGCTGCCAGCAAGGGCGGCTAGGCGATCAGCGGTATATAGCAGACCACAAGCAGGGCGGTTTGCGCTGTTCTGTCCGTCACACCCGTTTCGCTCCCCAATCCGGCGATCTGTACATAGCAGGCCCAGCCCGGCAGGCACAAGAGCCCGGCCGCCCGCCCGGCACGGGTACCCGGCCGGGACGATCTCACCCCACTCACGCACCGGACCGCGTGGGAGCAGCGCGAGCCCCTCGGACACCAGGCTGAGCAGCAGGATGTCCGCGGCCTCGCCGGCCTGTCCCGGGCGGGGGCCTCAGGCCGTGATCTCCCGGGCCGTTCTGGCGAACGCCGCCACCGCCCCCGTGTCGTGGCCGAGGCGCCACACCAGGCCGTAGCCGGTCGGTTCCGGGTCCGCGAAGGGGACGTAGGCGACACCCGGGCGGGCGTAGTAGGTGGCCGTGTGGGCCGGGGCGAGGAGTGCGCCCCGGCCGGCCGCGACCAGGATCAGGCCCTCCTGCAGATTGAGCACGCCGGGGCCCCGCTCGATCGGGCGGCCGCTCGGGGTGCGGGCGGGGACGTGGTGCTCCAGCCAGTAGTCGGGGACCTCGCCCGCGAGGGTGAGGAGCGGGACGTCCGCGAGGTCCTCCCGGGTCACCGTCTCCCGCGCGGTCAGCGGATGGGCGGCGGGCAGGGCGAGGACGCGGTCCTCGGCGAGCAGCTGCGGGCCGCCGTCGAGGTCGTCCTCCCGGACGGGGAACTCGGTGAGCTGCACGTCGAACTCGCCCCTGCGCAGCTGCCCGTACGGATCGGCGAGGGGGACCTCGCAGACCTCCACGGCGAGGCCGGGGTGGCTGACGCGCAGCGCTTCCGTCGCCTTCATGACGATCTCGCCGGTCAGCGGGTTGGAGAAGCCGACGTGCAGCACGGCCTCGATGCCGCGCGCGGTGGCGGCGGCCCGGTCCAGGGCGTCCTCGATGGCGCGGTGGTGCGGCGCGAGGTCGGCGCGCAGCTGCCGGCCGAGCCCGGTGAGGGCGACGCGGCGGCTGGTACGGACGAACAGCGGAGCGCCCACGCGGCGTTCGAGCCGCTGCACGAGCTGGGTCACGCGCGCCCTGGACAGCCGCATCCGCTCGGCGGTGCGGCCGAAGTGCAGCTCCTCGGCGAGGAGGAGGAAGCACTCCAGTTCGTCGCGCTCGATCGGCATCGGGCCCCCAGGTCGTCGGATCGTTCAGCGTGCTTGAACGAACGTTGCGATCTTCGGCGTTGTTCCGCTCCGCCGCCCCACCGAAGGTGGTTGAGAAGGCAACAACAGCGATCGACCGCAGGAGAGTTGAGCCGCCATGAGCGCCCATGCCCCCGGCCCCGCCGAAGGACCGCCCCCCTCCTGGACCCCCCGTCAGTGGGGTGTCCTCCTCGTCCTGTGCGGGGCGATCTTCCTGGAGGGCATCGACATCGCCATGCTCAACGTCGCCCTGCCCGCCATCCGCGCCGACCTCGGCCTGTCCACCGGCTCCCTCCAGTGGGTGATGAGCGCCTACGTCCTCGGCTACGGCGGCTTCATGCTGCTCGGCGGGCGCGCCGCCGACCTCTTCGGGCGGCGCCGGATGTTCGTGTTCTGGCTCGCCGTCTTCCTCGCCTTCTCCGGGCTCGGCGGGCTCGCCACCGAGGGGTGGACGCTGATCGCGGCCCGGTTCGTCACCGGGATCGCGGCGGCCTTCATGACGCCCGCCGGCCTCTCGATCATCACCACCGGGTTCGCGCAGGGGGCGCAGCGCAACAAGGCCCTGCTCTTCTACTCCGGCACCGCGGCCGGCGGTTTCTCGGTCGGGCTCGTCGCGGGCGGGCTGCTGGCCTCGGCCGGCTGGCGCTGGGTGTTCTTCGCGCCGGTCGTGCTCTGCGCCCTGATCCTGCCGGCCGCCCTCGCCCTGGTGCCGCGGACGGCGCGTCCCGAGCGGGTGGCGGGCGCGGGCTTCGACCTGCTGGGCGGGCTCACCGTCACCGGCGCCATCGTGCTGCTCGTCCTCGGCGTGGAGCGCGCCCCGCACGCCTCGGCCGGCGGGACCGCGGCCACGGTCGGCGCCGGTCTCGCCCTGCTCGCCGCCTTCGTCGCGGTCGAGCGCCGCGCGGCGGCCCCGCTGGTGCGCCTCGGCATCCTGCGCGGCGGCGACCTCGTGCGCGCCAACCTCGCCGGGCTGCTCTTCGCCGGGGGCTTCTTCGGCTTCCAGTTCCTGGTCGTGCTCTACCTCCAGGAACTGCGCGGCTGGTCGACGCTGCGGACCAGCCTCGCGATGCTCGTCATGGGCACCGACGCGATCCTCTCCCCCCTGCTCACGCCCAGACTGGTGGCCCGCTTCGGCAACGCCCGGGTGATCTTCGGCGGGCTGCTCCTGGCCGCGCTCGCGTACGCCCTGTTCCTGCCGGTCGGCGCCGACTGGACGTACGCGATGATGCTCCCGAGCCTGATCGTCGTCGGCCTCGCGTTCTCGCTGGCCTACGGGCCGCTCACCATCGCCGCCACCGAGGGGGTCGCCGAGGAGGAGCAGGGGCTCGCCGGGGCGCTGCTCTACACGTCCTTCCAGTTCGGCGCGGCGCTCGGCCTCTCGGCGGCCACGGCCGTGAACGTCGCCGCCACGGCGTCCGGTGCGCCCGCCGACCTGCTGGACGGCTACCGCGCGGCCCTGTGGGTACCCCTGGCCGCCGCCCTGCTGGCCGCGCTGGTCAGCGCTTCCGGACTGCGCGCCCGGCGAAGCGCGCTGCCCGGGCCGGTGGCGGCGCCTAGTGTGCGGGCATGAGCGGCAGCGAGAACACGGGTTTGTGGCGGGCCGACGGCGCCGGGGTCCTGCGGCTGCCCTCCGGACGGCTCGTCCGGGGGCGGGGGCTCCGGCGCCCCCTTCCCGAGGGGGACGCACCCGACTTCGGCGTCTACCTCCTCGGCAAGCGGCCGCCCGACGTCCCCTGGGAGTCCCGGTGGCTGCGCTGGCCCGACTTCCTGCTGCCGAGCGACCGCGGCCGGGCGCGGGAGCTGCTGGGCGAGGTGTGGGAGCGGGCGGCCGGGGAGCGCGTGGAGGTGGCGTGCGGGGGCGGGCGCGGGCGCACCGGGACCGCCCTCGCCTGTGTGGCCGTGCTGGACGGGGTGCCCGCCCGGGAGGCCGTGGCCTTCGTACGCGCGCACTACGACCGGCACGCGGTGGAGACGCCCTGGCAGCGGCGGTACGTGGCGCGGTTCGGCGGTTGAGGGCCTTGCCCGGCTCACCCGGCCGCCGGGGACCCCACGCCCCTCGGGCCGCCGGCCGAGGTGATGACCGACGTCAGGCGGTGCACGTCCCGGGCCGTGCCCGTCACGCCGGACAGGAAGCCCTGGGCGCGCGGCGAGGCGTTCTCCGTGAGCCAGGCCGGGTCGATGTCGCAGACCGCCACCTTCACCCCGGTGCCCGCGAGGGCCAGCGGCAGGGTGTGCACGACCGTGGAGGGGAAGCTGAGGATCGTCGGGCCTATGGGGCCGCGGCGGGCGATCAGCTCCAGCGGGAGATCCGGGCGCACCACTTGGAGGCCCGTCTCCACCGCGAGCCGGTGGAGCTTCTCGGAGCTCTCCCGGCGGTGGGCGAAATAGCGCCGGGCGCCGTGGGCCAGGGCCAGGGCGCGGACCGCCTCCACGTAGCGGTCGGGGTCCACCACGCCCGTCTCGACGAGGGAGGTGCCGACCAGGTCGGCGCCGCCCGTGATGCGGGGCGGGCCGAAGCGTTCCTTCGTCCAGGCGAAGGCGTTGACGGTGATCTCCACGCCGGGCGGCGCCTGGTCGATCGGCATGGCGGAGAAGACCTCCACCGTGCGCGCCCCGCCGGGCGTGAGGCGGCGCCGGGCCGAGGCGGAGACCGGGGCGAAGACGAGGTCGCGGGGGCCGGGGCGGCCGCCCTTGCGGTGCCAGCGCACCAGGCGCTCGCCGCGGGCCAGCTGGGAGACGAACTCCATCGTCGCCGTGCCGTCGTCCACCACCACCAGGGAGCGGGCGCGGGTGATCGTCAGGAGGAGTTGCACGTAGCGGGAGAACGGGTCGCCTATGACGATCCGGTCCGCCGTGCGCAGCACGCCCGCGAGGCCGCCTATCGTGTGGAAGGGGGCGCTCGCGCCGCCGCGCGCCTCCTCCCAGCGCACTTCCACGCCCTCGTCGCGGACGAGCTGCGCCATACGGCGCAACTGGCCCCGCGTCATGGGGTCGTTGGGCGACAGGACGACGACGGTGAGGCCCCCGGCCGGGCCGGTCGCGGCCGCGGCGTGCGCCCACTCCAGGACGTTCAGCAGCTGAACAGGGCTCTCCACGAAGGCGAGCGTGGAGGGGGCGGTGGTGTCGGCCGTGCGGCCGGCGCGGGGGCTCATCGTCGTCTGTCCGTCTCCCGGTGCTCGGTGGGCGCTCAGACCGCGACCGGCTCGGCGTCCGCCGACTCGGCCTCGGCGACGACGCCCGTGACGCGGCGCAGCTTCTTCATCGGGCCGAGCTCCGACTCGTAGACCTTCTTGACGCCGTCGCCGAGGGAGGCCTCGATGGTGCGGATGTCGCGGACCAGCCGGCTCAGGCCCTGCGGCTCGACGGAGGCGGCCTGGTCGGAGCCCCACATGGCGCGGTCGAGGGTGATGTGGCGCTCGACGAAGGTGGCGCCGAGGGCGACCGCCGCGAGGGTGGTCTGCAGGCCCGTCTCGTGGCCGGAGTAGCCGATCGGGACGTTCGGGTACTCCTGCTGGAGGGTGTTGATGACGCGCAGGTTCAGCTCCTCGGCCTTCGCCGGGTAGGTGGACGTGGCGTGGCAGAGCAGGATGTTGTCCGAGCCGAGGACCTCGACGGCGTGGCGGATCTGCTTCGGCGTCGACATGCCGGTGGACAGGATGACGGTGCGGCCGGTGGCGCGCAGGGCGCGCAGCAGCTCGTCGTCGGTCAGCGAGGCGGAGGCGACCTTGTGGGCGGGCAGGTCGAACTTCTCCAGGAAGGCGACGGCCTCGGTGTCCCACGGGGAGGCGAACCAGTCGATGCCGCGCTTGGCGCAGTGCTCGCTGATGGCCCGGTACTCGGACTCGCCGAACTCCACGCGGTGGCGGTAGTCGATGTACGTCATGCGGCCCCAGGGGGTGTCGCGCTCGATGTCCCACTGGTCGCGCGGGGTGCAGATCTCGGGGGTGCGCTTTTGGAACTTCACCGCGTCGCAGCCGGCGTCGGCGGCCACGTCGATGAGCGCGAGGGCGTTCTCCAGGTCACCGTTGTGGTTGATGCCGATCTCGCCGGTGATGTAGACCGGCCGGCCGGGGCCGGCCGTCTTGGAGCCGAAGCGACGCAGACGGGAGGTGGCGTCGATCGAGGTGGTGGTGCTCATGGTGAGGCGTTCCTTACTTGTCGGGGGAGTCGAGAGAGGGGCCGAGGATCCAGCTGGCGATCTCTCGGATCGCGCCTTCACCGCCGGGCAGGGAGGTGACCGCGCGGGCCGCGCCGCGTACGACGTCATGGGCGCTCGCGACCGCCACGGGCCAGCCCACGAGGGCGAAGCACGGCAGGTCGTTGACGTCGTTGCCGACGTAGAGCACGCGCTCGGGCGCGATGCCCTGTTCCTCGCACCACTGCTTCAGCGCGAGGTCTTTGCGGTCGATGCCGTGCAGGACCGGGAGCCGGAGCTTCCTGGCGCGCGCGGCGACGACCGGGTTCTGTTCCGTGGACAGGATCAGCATGTGCAGGCCGCTCTTGCGCAGCGCCGCGATGCCGAGGCCGTCGCCGCGGTGCACGGAGACGAATTCCCGTCCCTCGGAGTCGACCAGCACCCTGTCGTCGGTCTGGGTGCCGTCGAAGTCGAGGACCACCGCGTCGATGTCGGCGGCGGTGGGGAGCGCGCCCTCGGGGCGTTCCGCATCGAAGAGCGGGGCCAGGGCGCGGGCGCGGGCGAGGTCGTGCGGGTCGTCGACCTCCAGGACGCGGGCCGGGTCGGTGCGGACCGGCTCGGTGTGCCCGAAGAAGCGGTGCTTGTGGGTGCGGAAGCCCGCCGCGTCCATCGCGTAGGCGGCGCCGGTCTCCAGGAGGTCCTGGGGGCGGTCCTGGCGGCGCGGCCGGAAGGACTTGTCGTGGTTGACGCCGTAACCGCCGCGCGTACGGGTGGAGTTGGCGAGGGTCGCCGTGCCGCCCACGGAGTCGGTGCGCCGCGCGGGGACGTCGGCGGGGCCGTCCGCGTCGTCGGCCGCGTCCCGCCAGATGAAGCCGTGGAAGGGGGCGACCGTGACGGCGGTGTCGGCGCCCTTGTCCAGGACGGCGCCGGCCACCCCGTCGACGTCCTCGCGGGTGAGGAAGGGGCTGGTGCACTGCACGAGCAGGACGACGTCGACCCGGGCGCCGTGCAGGGCCTCGTGGGCGTCCATGGCGTGCAGGACGGCGGCCTCACTGGTCGCGGTGTCCCCGGCGATCGCGGCGGGGCGCAGCACCACCTCGGCGCCGGCGGCGCGGGCGGCCTCGCCGATCACGTGGTCGTCGGTGGAGACCACCACGTCCGTGACGTGCCGCGCGGCCAGGCACTCGCGGACGGCGCGCACCACCAGCGGCACGCCGCCGACGGGGGCGAGGTTCTTGGCGGGCACCCCCTTGGAGCCGCCGCGGGCGGGGATGACGGCGAGGACGCGGCGGACCGGCGGCTCCGCTGGGCCGGGGTGGGGCATGGGGACTCCTGGGAGTGGGAGGTCGTGGGAGTTCACAGCTCGCCCATCCGCCGGATGACGGGGGCCACGCGCTGCACTCCGTGGCGGTAGGCGCCGCGGGCCGCGCGGCGCACGATCTGCCGTACGGGGCCCGGGTCCTTGTCGGCGGCGGGGGCGCCCGGCAGCGGGGAGCCGTCGGGGCCGAGGTGGTGGCGGGCGAGGATGCCGGGCAGATAGCCGCGGGCGGTGGTGAGGCTGTAGTACGGCTTCAGGGGTGCGAGGCGGCCGGCGGCGGCGTCGGCGAGGAGGTCGGCGACCTTGCGCCGCGCCTCGTCGAAGGCCCGTTCGTAGGCCCCGTCGGCGGCGACGCCCTGCCGGGCCAGCCAGCGCTCGTCGGGCACGGGCAGGTGGCCCGCGTCCAGCTGGTCCCAGGAGGCGAGGCACCCGGAGCCGGTGAAGTGGTGGTTGCCGAGCGCCTCGCGCACCCCGAGGTCGGTGAGGACCGCGGTGGGAACGCGCCGGTGCAGGGATTCCAGGGCGGCGGTGGAGCTGACGGTGACCAGCAGGTCGGTGCGGTCCAGGACCTCGCCCATGTGCCCGTAGACGAGGCGGCAGTTGGCGGGCAGGCCGCCCTCCAGCCGCTGGACCAGTTTCTGGTAGGGCAGTTCCTCGATGTGGGTGGTGTGCTCCCCGGGCCTGCTGCGCAGTTTGAGCAGGACCTCGCGCTCGGGGTGCAGGCGGGCGTGTTCGGCGAGCCGGCGCAGCAGGTAGACGCGGTGTGCGGCGCTCTCCGGGACGGAGGGCTGGGCGGCGAAGACGACCGTGTACGGGTCGTGCGCGGTGTAGGGCGCGCCGCCGAGGAAGGGCAGGGCGGCCTCCGTGACCGACGAGGCGTCGGCGCCCACTCCTTCGTACACGGCGCGGAAACGTTCCGCGTCCTGGCGGGAGTTGGCGAGGACGACGTCGGCGCCGTGCCGCAGCAGGAGGCCGTCGGCGAGCTTCTCGTAGACGACGCCGACGTAGCCGGTGACGACGACGGGGCGCTTGGCGGGCCGCCCGGTGAGGCGGGCGTCCTCGGTGAGGCGGGCGAGTCCGTGCAGCATCACCTGGACCGCCCCGCCCACCAGGGCGAGCACGATCACATCGGGCGTGTCCCGCTCCATCTCGCGCAGGAACTCGACGGCGGTGACCTCGCGCAGGCTGTCCGCGCGCACCCCCACCTCGTCGAGCTGCCGGGGCGTCGGGGTGGCCCGGCCGCGGAGCAGGAACCCGCTGAGGCGGTGGCCGTCGGACCCGGACCGGCTGTCCGACGCGATGCGGTGCGCGGTGAGGGCGCCCCACTTCCATCGTGTGTCGGAGTCGGCGAGCACGGCCACCCGCGGCGGGTTCTGGTTACTTGCTGGCACGTCCCAGACGCTAGGAAGCGATTTCGATTCGCGGCCCAACTCAGGTGCAACAAACGGTTAACAGCGTGCCGACGAATGGCGAAGCGGCTCCGGAAACGCCTCTTCGGCGGCCCGGTTAACCATTCCGCCACGCGTCGTTCACCTCGCATCCCCCTGCGGGTCGAGACGAATCACGGGCCGACACCTAACGTCACCCTCGTGGTTAAGCTCTCCGTCATCGTGCCGTTCTACAACGTGCAGCAATACGCGCCCGACACCTTGAGGAGTCTGCGCGCGAACGCGCGTGACGACTTCGAATTCATTCTCGTCGACGACTGTTCGCGCGACGAGACACCGGACATCCTGGAGCGTGCGGCGCGCGAGCTTCCCGGCGCCGTCCACCTCCGACACGAGAAGAACGGCGGGCTCGCGACCGCCCGCAACACCGGCCTCGACGCGGCGCGCGGCGAGTACCTCACGTTCCTGGACGGCGACGACTGGCTCGCCCCCGGGTACTACGAGCAACTCCTGGCGTCCATCGAGGACTTGGGCTGCGACTTCGTACGCACCGACCATGTGCAGTGCACCGCCCGGGCCCGTACGGTGCACCGGGTCCCGCACGGCAGGCGCGGCGAAGTGATGAGCCCGCGGGAGGTGATCCTGCCCGCCGACCGCTCGACGTCCGTCGACTACGCGTACGCCTGGGCGGGCATCTACCACCGCCGGCTCGCCGACGCGGGCCTGCTGCACTTCACCGACGGGCTGCGCACCGCCGAGGACCGGCCCTGGATCTGGCGGCTGCACCGCGAGGCCGAATCCTTCGCCGCGGTCGGCCTGCTCGGGGTGTTCTACCGGCGCGGGGTCGCCTCCTCGCTCACCCAGATCGGCGACGTGCGCCAGCTCGATTTCATCAAGGCATTCGACCAGGTGGTACGGGAAACCGCGGCGGACCGGGACGCCGAAAAACTCCTGCCGAAGGCCGTGCGCACCTATTGCGCGATCATCTCCCATCATCTGGGATCCATCGAAAGGTTCGAGCCGGCCGTGGCACGCAAATTGAAGTCGATGAGTGCGGCCGCGCTGAAGCGGATGCCGCAGGGCGTCCTAGACGACGCGCTGGACTCCATGGACATCCAGCGGGCGACCCGGCTGCGCAGGCTGCGCCGCCGCCCCGTCTCGGCGGAGGTGGCCGCGTGATGACGACCTCACCCGCCGGCCGGCGCACCACGCAGATCTTCCTGGCCTCCACGCTGTACGGCGTCGCGACGCTCGCCGCCGCCCTGGACGCCGACCTCTTCGGCCCCGCCGACCGCCGCGTCCTGCTCGTCAGCAACAACGCGGCGACCCCGGAGACCACGCCCTCGCTCGACGGGATGCCGGGCTTCGAGCGGCTGCGCGGCCGCTTCGACGACGTACGGTCCTGGAACGAGGCCATCGCCCCCTTCCACCCCGGCGGCTGGTCCCCGCGCGGCGACGACGTCGTCCTGTGGGAGCGGTACGTGCGGCTGCTCTGGGACCTCGGTGACGACCAGGTGGAGCTGGCCGTCGAGTCGATCCAGGTCCATCCCGCGCTCGCGCTGACCCAGATCTTCACCGGCGCCCCCGTGGACGTCTACGCCGACGGCCTGATGAGCTACGGCCCCACCCGCAACAAGCTCGACCCCCTGGTGGGCACCCGCGTGCGGCGGCTGCTCCACCTGGACCTGGTGCCGGGGCTCACCCCGCTGCTGCTCACCGAGTTCGGCGTCCGGCCCGAGATCGTGCCGACGGACACCTTCGTCAAGGTGCTCGCGGAACTCGCCGCGGACGGCGACGAGTCGGCAGGCGCCGCGCCGTCCGGTCCCGAGGCGCCCGCCCTCGTCCTCGGCCAGTACCTGTCGGCGCTGTCCATCCTCACCGCCGAGGAAGAGGAGGAGCTGCACATCCGCATGGTGCGCGGCGCCGCCGAACTCGGGCACACCCGCGTGGTGTTCAAGCCGCACCCCACCGCGCCCGCCCGCTGGTCGCGCGCCCTGGAGAAGGAGGCCCAGGCGATCGGCGTCGAGCTGACGGTGCTCGACTCCCCCGTGCTCGCCGAGGTCCTCTACCAGCGGATGCGGCCCGCGCTGGTGATCGGCTGCTTCTCCACGGCCCTGCTCACGGCGTCCGCGCTCTACGGCCTGCCCGTCGCCCGCACCGGCACCGATCTGCTGCTGGAGCGCCTCGCGCCCTACCAGAACAGCAACCGCGTCCCCGTCACGATCGTCGACGCGCTGCTGCCCGAGCTGGGCGACCGCGCGGCGGTCGAGGAGCGGCGTCCGGGCCTTGGCACCGGCGAGCTGACCGACCTGCTCAAGGCGGTCGGCTTCGCCATGCAGCCGCAGATCTACCCGGCGCTGCGCCCCGCCGCCGAGCGCTATCTGACCCATCACCTCGGCGCCGGCACCTGGCGCTACTTCAAGCGGCGCCGCCTGACCGCGCTCGCCCTGCCGGGGGCGCTGCCCTCCCAGCTCGCGTTCATCCCGCGCAACGCGGCGGTGCGGCGGGTGGCCCGCCGGGCCCGTTCGGTGCAGCGCTCCATCAAGCGGACCGCGCTCGGATGACGGCCCCCACCCCCACGCTCCCGGAGCTCTCCCCGGGGGCGGGCGCCGCCCCGCGCGCGGCCACCATCGTGCCCGCGCGCGCGAGACCCCGGCTGCGCGCCCTGGACGGGCTGCGGCTGATCGCCGCGCTCATGGTCGCCGCCTACCACTACGGCGGCCGGGACGGAGAGATATCCAAGGCCTGGGGCAGCTCGCCCAGGCTCCAGTTCCCGACCGCCCACGAGTGGTTCGCCTACGGCTGCCTCGGCGTCCAGATCTTCTTCGTGATCAGCGGTTTCGTCATCTGCATGAGCGGCTGGGGCAGGCCCCTGCGCTCCTTCTTCGCCTCCCGGGCGTCCCGGCTGCTGCCCTCCTACTGGGCGGCGATCGTCCTGGTGACGGCGGTCTTCGCGCTGCCGGCCGTGGCCTGGGACGCGGCCTCCCCCAGCGACACGCTGGTCAACCTCACCATGCTCCAGCAGCCGCTGGGCGCCGACCGGGTGCTCGGCGTGTGCTGGACGCTCTGGGCCGAGCTGCGCTTCTACGCCCTGTTCGCGCTCTGCGTCGTGCTGCCGGGGGCGACCCGCGCCCGGGTGGTGCTGTTCTGCGCGGTGTGGACCCTGGCGGCGGCGATCGCGGCGGGGGCCGACCAGCCGCTCCTCGACATGGTCCTGATGCCGCAGTACGCGCCCTTCTTCGTCGGCGGCATCGGCATGTACCTCCTCCACCGCGACCGCGCCGACCTCACCGCGTGGGGCATCGTGGGCGTGAGCTGGCTGATCGGCCAGCACTTCGCGGTCGCCGGGCTGTGGCACGCGCCGGACCCGGCCTTCTTCTCCCAGCGCTCCTCAGCCGTGATCATCGCGGTCGTCACGGCCGGTTTCGCCGCGGTGCTCCTCATCGCGCTCGGCCACTTGGACCGGGTGAACTGGCGCTGGCTGACGGTCGCGGGCGCCCTGACGTACCCCTTCTACCTCGTGCACGAGCATCTGGGCTGGGTGGCGGTGGAGGCACTGCACCAGGGCCTCGGGCTGCCGTCGCACGCGACCTTCGGGCTGACGATCGCCGGGATGCTGGCCCTCGCGTGGCTCCTGAACCGGTACGTGGAGGAGCGGCTGACGCCGCTGATCCGCACCGGCCTCTCCCGGAGCCTCACGCCCCCGAGGTGACGAGCGTCGCCGCGACGCCCGCCACGACCGCGGCGAGCCCCGCCTCGAAGCCGCGGTCGTGGTCGGCGAACATCTCCTCGCCCGCCGCCGCGGCCAGCGGGTACGCGGCCAGGCGCGCGGCGCGCGCCGCGAGGTCGTAGCCGTCCTCGCCGCCGCCGGGGGCGGGGGCCGTGGACTGCTCCTCGATGACGTATCCGATGGTGTAGCTGTACACGGTGAACCAGGCGCGGGCGGCCGCGCCCGGCGTGAAGCCCGCCGCGACGAGCGTGCGCAGGAAGGCCTCCAGGGGGGCCGCGTACGACAGGTCCGTGTAGCGGGTGCCGCTGAACACCTTGGCACCGTCGCGGTGGCGCAGCAGGTGGCCGCGGAGTCCGCGCATCGCGCCGGTGAGGGCCTCGCGCCAGTCGTCGGCGGGCGCGGCCAGGAAGTCGTCGGCCATGCGCCGCATCATCTCCGTCGCCATCTCGTCGAGCAGCGCCTGCTTGTCCTTGAAGTGCCAGTACAGGGCGGGTGCCTGCACGTCCAGGCGCCGGGCGATGGCGCGCAGGGTCAGCCCTTCCAGGCCGGTCTCGTTCAGCAGGTCGAGCGCGGTGCGCGCCACGCGGGTGCGGTCCAGCTTCGTCGTAGCCACCTTGACAATTTAACACCGTTAAGCGCAGGCTCTGCGGCATGGAACTTAACAGCGTTAAGGAGACGTCGGTGCTCGTCGTGGGCGCCGGCCCCACCGGGCTCGCCCTCACCTGCGACCTGGCGCGGCGCGGCGTGCGCGCCCTCGTCGTCGAACGGGCCCCCGCCCTCTTCCCCGGCTCGCGCGGCAAGGGCCTCCAGCCCCGCACCATGGAGGTCTTCGACGACCTCGGCGTGGCCGGCGCGGTCCTCGCGGCAGGCGGCCCGATACCGGTCGGGATGGTGTGGCGGGAGGGCCGGCGCCAGGGCGAGCACCGCATGTTCGACGCGCCGGAGCCCACGGAGAGCGCCCCGTACGCCGAGGCCCGCATGCTCCCCCAGTGGCGCACCCAGGAGATCCTCCTGGCGCGGCTGCGGGAGCTGGGCGGCGACGTCGCGTTCGGCACGGCCGTGACGGGCCTGACGCAGGACGCCGAGCGGGTCACCGCCGAGCTGTCGACGGGCACCCGGGTGCGGGCGGCGTATGCGGTGGCGGCGGACGGCGGACGCTCCACCCTGCGCCGGGCCCTCGGCATCACCATGACGGGCGAGACGGTCGACCCGAACCCGATCCTGGTGGCCGACATCCGCGTGTCCGCGCTGGACCGCGACAACTGGCACCTGTTCCCGGCCGCCGACGACAGCGGCCTGTACACGGCGATCTGCCCGCTGCCCGGCACCGCCGACTTCCAGCTGACCGCGCAGTTCCCCGCGGGCACGACACCCGACCTCTCCCTGTCGGGCATACGCGACCTCGTCGCCGCCCGCACCCATCTGCGCGCCGACGACGTGACCGAGGTCCGCTGGTCCTCCGACTTCCGGCCGCGCGCGGCACTGGCGGACCGCTTCCGGGAGGGCCGCGTCCTCCTCGCCGGGGACGCCGCGCACGTGCACTCGCCCGCGGGCGGCCAGGGCCTGAACACCAGCGTCCAGGACGCCTACAACCTGGGCTGGAAGCTGGGCGCGGTCCTGCGCCACGGCGCACCCGAGGCGCTGCTGGACACCTACGAGGAGGAGCGGCGGCCCAACGCCGCGGCGATGCTGGGCCTGTCCACCCGCATCCACCGCGGCGAGGAGCGGCGCGGCGCGGCCACCCGGCAGCTCGGCATCGGCTACCGCGAGGCGTCGCTGGCGGTGGAGACCCGGACGGGCCTGCCGCCGCAGGCGCTGCGGGCGGGCGACCGGGCACCCGACGGGCCGTGCGGTACGGGGACCCTGTTCGACGCGTTCCGCGGCCCGCACTTCACCCTGCTCGCGATCGGCACGGACACCGCGCTGCCGCCGCTGGAGGGCGCGGAAGTGCGGGCCCACCGCGTGCCCGCGTACGCGCCGTACGGGACGGGCCTGTTCCTGGTCCGGCCGGACGGGTACGTCGGGTGGGCGGGCGAGCGGGCGCGGGACGGGCTGGCGGACTACCTGGCCCGGTGCGGCTTGACCTCAAGTCGACTTGCGGTCCTACGTTCGGGCGCATGACGACCTTCACGTACTCGCACAGCGACGCGGACCTGCTCAACCAGCCCATCGGCTACTGGAGTTCGGCGGCGGGCGCGGCCGTGGTCAACCACATCCGCACCGCCCTCGCCGAACTCGGCCTCACCCAGCCCCAGTGGTGGATCCTCAACCAGCTCCAGGACGCGCCACCGGAGGGCCGCGACCGCGACGAGGTCGTGGCGGTCCTGCGCGGCTACCTGGAAACCGGCGAGAGCGCCCTGCGGCACAACATCGGCGCGCTGCACGACCGCGGCCTGGTCACCGAGGACGCGGCGGGCCGCATCGCCCTCACGGAGGCGGGCCGCGAGCTGCGGGACGGTGTGGCCGCGCGCCAGCGGGACATCCTCGCGGAGATCCGCGAGGGCGTCACGGACGAGGACTACGTCCACACCCTGAAGGTCCTCCAGCGGATGATCCACAACGTGGGTGCCTCGGCCTGGCACCACTGAGCCTGCCCGGCTCCCCTCAGAACGCGTCGACCGGCACGTGCACGCCCCACACCGCGCGCAGCGCGTCGCACACCTCGCCCACCGTGGCGAGGGCGCGCAGGGCGTCCTTCATCGGAGGGAGGACGTTGGCGTCGCCCTTCGCCGCGTCCGTCAGGGCGGCGAGGGCGGCGTCCACCGCCGCGCGGTCGCGTTCGGCGCGCAGCCGGGCCAGCCGGGCGGTCTGCCGCGCCTCGATGGCGGGGTCCACGCGCAGCGGCTCGTAGGGCTCCTCCTCGTCGAGCCGGAAGCGGTTGACGCCGACGACGACGCGTTCGCCGCTGTCCGTCTCCCGGGCGATGCGGTAGGCGTTGCGCTCGATCTCGCCTTTCTGGAAGCCGCGTTCGATGGCGTGCACCGCGCCGCCCAGCTCCTCGACGCGCTCCATCAGCCGCACCGCCGCCGCCTCCACGTCGTCCGTCATGCTCTCCACGGCGTACGACCCGGCGAAGGGGTCGACGGTCGCCGTCACGTCCGTCTCGTACGTGAGGACCTGCTGGGTGCGCAGCGCCAGCCGGGCGGAGGTGTCGGTGGGCAGGGCGATGGCCTCGTCGAAGGAGTTGGTGTGCAGCGACTGGGTGCCGCCGAGGACCGCGCCGAGGCCCTGGACGGCGACCCGGACGAGGTTCACCTCGGGCTGCTGGGCGGTGAGCTGGACGCCGGCCGTCTGGGTGTGGAAGCGCAGCATCAGCGACCTGGGGTTCCGCGCGCCGAACTCCTCCCGCATGACGCGGGCCCAGATCCGCCTGGCCGCGCGGAACTTGGCGACCTCCTCCAGGATCGTCGTACGCGCCACGAAGAAGAAGGACAGGCGGGGCGCGAAGTCGTCGACGTCCATGCCCGCCTCGATCGCCGTGCGCACGTACGCGATGCCGTCGGCGAGGGTGAAGGCGATCTCCTGCGCGGGCGAGGCACCCGCCTCGGCCATGTGGTAGCCGGAGATGGAGATGGTGTTCCACTTCGGCATCACGGCCCCGCAGTACCGGAAGATGTCCGCGGTCAGCCGCAGGGAGGGCTGCGGCGGGAAGATGTACGTGCCGCGCGCGATGTACTCCTTCAGTACGTCGTTCTGGATCGTCCCGGTGAGCCGGGAGGCGGGCACACCCTGCTCCTCGGCGACCAGTTGGTACATGAGGAGCAGCGGCGCGGCGGGCGCGTTGATCGTCATGGAGGTCGAGACCTGGTCCAGCGGGATGCCGTCGAACAGCACCCGCATGTCCTCGATCGAGTCGACGGCGACGCCGACCTTGCCGACCTCGCCGTGCGCGAGGGGCGCGTCGGAGTCGTGGCCCATCTGGGTCGGCAGGTCGAAGGCGACCGACAGGCCGGTCGTGCCGTGCTCGATCAGCCGCCGGTAGCGGGCGTTGGACTCGGCGGCGGTGCCGAAGCCCGCGTACTGGCGCATCGTCCAGGGGCGGCCCGTGTACATCGTCGGATGGACGCCGCGGGTGAAGGGGTACGCACCGGGGGCGCCCAGCTTGTGGTCCGGGTCCCAGCCCGCGAGGGCCTCGGGGCCGTACACGGGTTCGATGGGCAGTCCGGACTCCGACTCGTGTGTCATGCCTTCAGCTTGCGCCTGCCACCGGGACGCGTCACGCGCGCCAAACCGGGAAACACTCCCAGAAATGTTGTCCGGAGGCACCGGAGGCGTGATGGGCAGGGTCGCGATATCGGTGGGGGCCGTGGCGGTACTGGCGTTGACCGCGGGGTGCAAGGCGGTCGCGGTCGACGCGGAGGACGGCCGGCCGGGCGGAGCGGGCGCGGTCGGCGCGGACGGGACGCCACGGGTCTCGGCGGCGGCGCCGCGGGGCCCATCGGCACCCCCCGGTGGTCCGAGCCCGCGGACGCTGCTGCGCGAGGGCGACCGGGGTGCGCAGGTGCGTGAGCTGCAGGCGCGGCTCCGGCAGATCGGGTGGTTCCGCCAGGGCCCCTCGGGCACGTACGGCCCGGTCACGGCCGAGGCGGTCCGGGGCTTCCAGGGCAAGCGCGGCCTGCCTCCCACCGGCAGGACCGACACGCTCACCTGGCAGCGGCTCCTCGCGATGACGCGCGAGCCGGCGCGCTCCGAGCTGCACGCGGGTGGGGGCAAGCCGGCGGCGGCGTCCGCGCCCGCGCCCGCGCCGGACAAGCGGTGCCTGACCGGCCGGGTCCTGTGCCTCGCCAAGAACAGCCGGACGCTGACCTGGATGATCGACGGCAGAGTGGTGTCGACGATGGATGTGCGGTTCGGCTCGCAGTACACGCCGACGCGCGAGGGCACCTTCCACGTCTACTGGAAGTCGCGGCACCACGTCTCGACGCTCTACGACACGGCCATGCCGTACGCCCTGTTCTTCAGCGGCGGCCAGGCGGTGCACTACTCGGCGGACTTCGCGGCCAGGGGCTACGCGGGCGGTTCGCACGGCTGTGTGAACGTCCGGGACGAGAAGAAGATCGCGGCGCTTTTCGCGCAGGTGCGGGAGGGCGACCGGGTCGTCATCTACAAGTAGCGGGCCTCTCCCGAGAGGCGTCCCCCGGGAGGTGTCCCCGAAGAGGCGTCCCCGGGAAAAGCGGTGTGGGCGGGATCGGGGGAACAGATCCCGCCCACACCGATGGCACGGAGCCGAAGGTACGGGGGGAACCCCCGGCTCGTGCCCGGGCCGATGACCAGTCGGCTCACTACTTACTGCGCCGCGCCCCCGAAAAACGTCACACCTGGGGTGGGCGGCTTTTCCGGGGAGGGGTGGGAGGGGGTGCGAAGGGGGGGGCCCACTGCTTGTCCGCTGGGTCCGGTCGCGTGGGGTCCGGTCGCACGGGGGGCGGCCGCCTTTCGGCGCGAGAGGGCGGTGCGGCGGGACCTGCCGCACCGCTTCGGTACCGCTCCGGCACCGCTTCGGTACCGCTCCGGCACCGCTTCGGCGCAGCAGGTTAGCGGCGGAATCTGAGGAGAGGGTGAGAGTCCGGTGGCCCGCCGGCCCCTGGAGGGCTCACTCCACGAACAGGCCCCGCGCCGCCGCCCCCGCGTCGAACTCCTCCAGGCGGGCCTGCGCGTCCGACAGGCCGTCGCACATGGCCTCCAGGAGGACGCGGCCGAGGAGCATGGGGGCGCACGCCGTGTCGAAGGCCAGGCCGGTGCCGACGGCCGCCGGGAGCAGGAGGTGGGAGTACGCGGCCACCGGGGCGAACGGCGAGTCCGCCACGGTGATCACCGTGAGGCCCGCCTCCCTCGCGTGGGCCAGCGCGTCCACGACCTCCCGGGGGTGGCGCGGCAGCGCGAAGCACAGGAGCGCCGTGGCGCCCGCCCGTACCGCCGCGTCGACGCGGTCGGTGAGCATCGTGCCGCCCTCGTCGAGGAGGCGTACGTCGGGGTGGACCTTCGCGGCGAAGTACGAGAAGCCGTACGCCTGGGAGGCGGCGGCCCGCAGGCCGAGGACCGGCAGCGGGCGGGAGGCGGCGAGGAGGCGGCCCGCCCGCTCCACCGGCGCCGGGTCGGCGAGGGCCTCCGCGAGGTGGCGGAGGTTGTCGATCTCCGCCTGCACCGCCTGCTGGTACTCGTTGAGCGCGTCCCCGGCGGCCGGCTCGGCGGGCGCCACGTCCCGCAGGTGCTTGCGCAGGGCGGGATAGCCGTCGAAGCCGAGCGCCACCGCGAAGCGGGTGACGGAGGGCTGGCTCACGCCGGCCAGTTCCGCCAGCTCGACGCTGGAGAGGAAGGGGACGTCCGCCGCCCGCCGCACCATGCAGTGCGCGATGCGGCGCTGCGTGGGCGTCAGCCGGTGCCCCTCGAAGAGCACGTGCAGCCGTGCCGCAGGACTGTCACTCATACCGTTCCTTGTCACCGGTGACGCACGCCGGACCATTGACAACCTATTCAGTCAGCAAGAACTCTGCATGACGATATGCAGCCGAGCAAGACGCGCGAGCAGCGGAGGGCAGTCGTCATGGCAGCTGAAGACCTGGTGGAGCGGCGCTCCATCGACGTCGTCCCCGACGACGAACGGCACGGCACCGCGTTCAGTCAGTTCACGCTCTGGCTCGGTGCCAACCTCCAGATCACCGCGGTCGTCACGGGCGCGCTCGCCGTCGTCTTCGGCGGCGACGTGGTGTGGTCGATCGTCGGCCTCGTCGTCGGCAACCTCCTCGGCGGCGCGGTGATGGCGCTGCACTCGGCGCAGGGCCCCCGGCTCGGCCTGCCCCAGATGATCCAGTCCCGGGCGCAGTTCGGCGTGAAGGGCGCGGCCGTCCCGCTGCTGCTCGTCATCCTCATGTACGTCGGCTTCTTCGCGAGCGGCAGCGTCCTCGCCGGGCAGGCCACGGCCGAGCTGACGCACACGGACGACACCACGGGCATCGTCCTCTTCGCCGCCGTCACGGCGGTCATGGCGGCGGTCGGTTACCGCGTCATCCACGCGCTCGGCCGGGTGGCCAGCGTGATCTGCGCGCTCGCGTTCGTCTACCTCGGCGTGCGGCTCCTGGACCGCGTGGACCTGTCCGCCCTGCTGGGCGACGCCCACTTCGACCTGCCGATGTTCCTGCTCGCCGTCTCCCTCTCGGCGTCCTGGCAGCTGGCCTTCGGGCCGTACGTCGCCGACTACTCGCGCTATCTGCCGCGTACGACGTCGGCGAAGGCCACGTTCTGGTGGACGCTGTCGGGCTCGGCCATCGGGTCGCAGTGGTCCATGACCTTCGGGGTGCTGGTCGCGGCGAGCGCGGGGGACGCCTTCCTCGCCGACCAGGTCGGCTACGTCGTCGGCCTCGGCGGGAGCGGCCTGATCGCCTCCTTCCTGTACTTCGTGATCGCGCTCGGCAAGCTGACCATCAACGTCCTCAACACCTACGGCGGCTTCATGTCGATGGTGACCGGCGTCAGCGGCTTCCGCGGCCAGAAGGTGCTCGGACCGCGCGGCCGGACCGCGTACATCGCCGTGATCATGGTGGCGGGCACGGTGGTCGCGCTGCTCGGCAAGGACAGCTTCCTGACGTCCTTCAAGGACTTCCTGCTGTTCCTGCTGACCTTCTTCACGCCCTGGTCGGCCATCAACCTCGTCGACTACTACCTGATCTCGCGCGAGCGGTACGACATCCCGGCGCTCAGCGACCCGCACGGCCGCTACGGCGCCTGGCGCCTCGACGCCCTCGCCGTCTACGGGATCGGGCCGCTGGCCCAACTGCCGTTCCTCGTCACGCACTTCTACACGGGTCCGCTCGTCGAGCCGCTGGGCGGCGCGGACATCTCGTGGGTCGTGGGCCTGGTGGTGCCCGCGGTGCTGTACTGGGCCCTGGCCCGGCGCGGCAGCGTCGCACCGGGGGCTGGTCCCCGGGCGGATACGGGGGTTATCCCCAGCGCCGGCGAGGCGCCGGCCCCGTAGCGTGGACGGCTATGGAAGCCCGTGACGCCGAACTGAAGAAGGAACTCGACGCCACTCTGCACGCCCGCAGAGAGCTCGGCGAAGAGTACGACTCCGCCCTGGTCGACTCCTTCCTCGGGAAGATCGAGCAGCGCCTGGACGGCACGGTCGACCGACGCCTGCGCCGTCACCTGGCCGAGCAGCAGATGACCGTCGCCCGCGGCTCCCGCTCCCCGTCCGGCGGGGCCGTGGACGCCTGGAGCGAGCGGTTCGGCTTCGGCCTGATATCCCTGATCCTCGCGGTCCCGCTGTCCGGCATCGGCGCGGCCACCGCCGGCCTGCCCGGGCTCGTCACCACCTGGGTGGGCATCGTCGGTGTGAACGCGGCGCAGGCGCTCCGCGGCGCGGACTTCGGCCGCCGCCGCAAGGACCGCTCCACCTCGGAGTGGGACTGCTGACCGAGGGTGACGTGCCGGGCGGTCGAAGGCGGTGAGTGGCGCGGGGAGGCGGTGAGTGGCGCGGGGACCGCCGCACCCCCGGTTGCCCGGGGGGCGGGACGACGGCGGTCCCCGCGAGGGACGTGTGCCGGGTCAGGACCGGGCCACGTCCCGGCGTCCAGAGGTCCGGGAGCCGCTCCGGAGTTCCTGACGCCGACACCCATCACTGTGCCGGACCAGTGTTAAGCGGGTGCTGCGCGCACGTGTCGCGCTCGTACCACTTGCGCGAAGCCCCCGGGCCGGGCCGGGCTTGCTGCTCTAGTGACCCTGCTGCTCCGCGAGGAACGCGAGCAGGTCCTGGCGGCTCACGACGCCCGTCGGCTTGCCCTCGACCAGGACGATGGCCGCGTCGGCGCCGCCGAGCACCGACATCAGGTCGGCCACCGGCTCACCGGAGCCGACCTGCGGCAGCGGGTCCGACATGTGCTTCTCCAGCGGGTCGCCGAGCGAGGCACGCTGGGCGAACAGGGCGTCGAGCAGCTCGCGTTCGACCACCGAGCCGATGACCTCGGCGGCCATCACGTCGGGGTGTCCCGCGCCCGGCTTCACGATCGGCATCTGCGAGACGCCGTACTCGCGCAGCACCTCGATGGCCTGACCGACCGTCTCCTCGGGGTGCATGTGCACCAGGGAGGGCAGCGCGCCGCCCTCCTTGCGGCGCAGCACGTCGGCGACGCGCGGTTGGTCGCCGGGCTCCTCCAGGAAGCCGTAGTCGTTCATCCACTCGTCGCTGAAGATCTTGCTCATGTAGCCGCGCCCGGAGTCGGGCAGCAGCACCACGACGACGTCGTCGGGGCCGAGCCGCTCCGCGACCCGCAGCGCCGCCACGACCGCCATGCCGCAGGAGCCGCCGACGAGCAGCCCCTCCTCCTTGGCGAGGCGCCGCGTCATCTGGAAGGAGTCCTTGTCGGACACCGCGATGATCTCGTCGGTCACGTTCCGGTCGTACGCGCTAGGCCAGAAGTCCTCGCCGACGCCCTCCACGAGGTAGGGCCGCCCGGAGCCGCCGGAGTACACGGACCCCTCGGGGTCGGCGCCGACGACGGTGACCTTGCCCCCGGAGACCTCCTTCAGGTACCCGCCGGTGCCGGAGATGGTGCCGCCGGTCCCGATGCCGGTGACGAAGTGGGTGATCTTCCCCTCCGTCTGCTCCCACAGCTCGGGGCCGGTGGAGTGGTAGTGCGAGAGCGGGTTGTTCGGGTTGCTGTACTGGTCGGGCTTCCAGGCGCCGGGCGTCTCGCGCACGAGGCGGTCGGAGACGTTGTAGTACGAATCCGGGTGCTCGGGGTCGACGGCGGTCGGGCAGACGACCACATCGGCGCCGTACGCGCGCAGCACGTTGATCTTGTCGAGGGACACCTTGTCCGGGCAGACGAAGATGCACTTGTAACCCTTTTGCTGGGCCACGATGGCGAGCCCGACGCCGGTGTTGCCGGACGTCGGCTCGACGATCGTCCCGCCGGGCTTCAGCTCCCCGCTCTGCTCGGCCGCCTCGATCATGCGCAGCGCGATGCGGTCCTTCACGGAGCCGCCGGGGTTGAAGTACTCGACCTTGGCCAGGACGGTCGCCTGGATGCCCGCGGTCACATGGTTGAGCCTCACGAGCGGGGTATTGCCGACGAGGCTGATCATCGAGTCGTGGAATTGCACCGTTGTCTCCGGGCTGCGATGTAGTGCGACGAATTGGTGCGGTCAGCCTAAGGGTCCCTCTCATCCGTTCACCTCCGCCCACGATTGGCCGACCGTGCTTTCGGGGCAATGAGTGGATGTACGGCTGTACGGCGGTTCGGCTACGAGGAGGTGGCTGCGGGGCATGTCGAGGGCGAGGGTGGCACGGCGGATCGCGGCGGGCGCGGCGTACGGCGGCGGCGGGATCGGGCTGATCGGGGCCGCGGCGGTCGGCGTGGTGCTCGCCGAGGTGCAGCTGGCGAAGCGGTCCGTGGGCGGGTCGCACGCGGATCCGCCGCGGGCCGACGGGCGCTACGGGAGGGCGTACGGCGAGATCTCCGGCCCCCCCGACTGCTCCGAACCGGTGCGGTTGTGCTCCGAACCGGTGCGGTTCGCGATGCTCGGGGACTCCACGGCCGCGGGGCAGGGCGTGCACCGGTCGGGGCAGACCCCGGGGGCGCTGCTCGCCTCGGGGCTCGCGGCGGTCGCGGAGCGCCCCGTCGACCTGCGGAACGTGGCGCTGCCGGGCGCCCAGTCGGACGACCTGGACCGGCAGGTCACGCTGATCCTGTCGGACCCCTCCTGGGTGCCGGACGTGTGCGTCATCATGATCGGCGCGAACGACGTGACGCACCGGATGCCGCCGACCCGCTCGGTGCGGCACCTCTCCGGGGCGGTGCGGCGGCTGCGGACCGCCGGGGCGGAGGTGGTCGTCGGCACGTGTCCCGACCTCGGCACCGTGGAGAACGTCTACCAGCCGCTGCGGTGGCTGGCCCGCCGGGTCTCGCGGCAGCTGGCCGCGGCGCAGACGATCGGCGTGGTCGAGCAGGGCGGGCGGACGGTGTCGCTGGGCGATCTGCTGGGCCCCGAGTTCGCGGCGAACCCGCGGGAGCTGTTCGGTCCCGACAACTACCACCCCTCGGCGGAGGGGTACGCGACGGCGGCCATGGCGGTGCTCCCCACGCTGTGCGCGGCGCTGGGCCTGTGGCCCGAGGAGGAGCGGCCCGACCTCTCGCGGCGCGAGGGTTTCCTGCCGGTGGCGCGGGCGGCCGCGCAGGCCGCGGCGGAGGGCGGCACGGAGGTCACTCCGGTGATGCCGGCCGGCCCCCGGGGCCCCTGGGCCCTCATCAAACGCCGCCGCCGACGCCGCATCCACACCCCAGAACCCACCCCCCTCCCCCACTGACCCCACCCCCACACTCCCTGCCGACACGCTCCCCACGCCCCCAGAACGCCCCCCTAAGGGGCGCGAGGAACGGCGCGCCAAGCCCCAAAGCACCCGCACCCCACAACGAAAGCAAGGCCCCCCCAGGGGCGCGAGGAACGGCGCGACAAGCCACAACCCACCCGCACACCACAACAAAGGCAAGCCCCCCCAGGGGCGCGGGGAACTGCGCGACAAGCCACGACACACCCGCACGCCACAACAAGAGCAAGGCCCCCGGCCAGAACACGCGGGGAACGGCGCGACAAGCCACAACCCACCCGCACGCCACAACGAACGCAAGCCCCCAGCCAGCACACCCCAGCCGCCAAACCGACCCGCACCAAGAACCCCCCGTACGCCCAGGACCCCCCGACCTGAGCACCCGCTTAGAAATGCGTCCCGCGTCACACACCCCACCCGATGACCGACAGCATTACGCGGGGGTAACTTCCCAGGGAGTCCTGCCCCCTCGTCACCGGAGCGCCTGATGCCCGAAGCCGTGATCGTCTCCACCGCCCGCACCCCGATCGGCCGCGCCTTCAAGGGCTCGCTGAAGGACCTGCGCCCGGACGACCTGACCGCCACGATCATCGAGGCCGCCCTCGCCAAGGTCCCGGAGCTGGACCCCAGGGACATCGACGACCTGATGCTCGGCTGCGGCCTGCCCGGCGGCGAGCAGGGCCACAACCTCGGCCGCATCGTCGCCGTACAGCTGGGCATGGACCACCTCCCCGGCTGCACGATCACCCGCTACTGCTCCTCGTCCCTCCAGACGAGCCGCATGGCCCTGCACGCCATCAAGGCGGGCGAGGGCGACGTCTTCATCTCCGCGGGCGTCGAGATGGTCTCGCGCAGCGTGAAGGGGACCAGCGACGGCCTGCCCGACACCCACAACCCGCTCTTCGCCGACGCCGAGGCCCGCACCGCGGCCGTCGCCGAGACCGAGGGCTCCACCTGGCACGACCCGCGCGAGGACGGCCTGCTCCCGGACGCCTACATCGCGATGGGCCAGACCGCGGAGAACCTCGCCCGCGCCAAGGGCGTCACCCGCCAGGACATGGACGAGTTCGGCGTGCGCTCGCAGAACCTCGCCGAGGAAGCCATCAAGAACGGCTTCTGGGAGCGCGAGATCACCCCGGTCACCACCCCCGACGGCACGGTCGTCAGCAAGGACGACGGCCCGCGCGCCGGGGTCACCCTGGAGGGCGTCCAGGGCCTGAAGCCCGTCTTCCGCCCCGACGGCATGGTCACCGCCGGCAACTGCTGCCCGCTGAACGACGGCGCCGCCGCCCTCGTGATCATGAGCGACACCAAGGCCCGCGAGCTCGGCCTGACCCCGCTCGCCCGCATCGTCTCCACCGGCGTCACCGGCCTCTCCCCCGAGATCATGGGCCTCGGCCCGGTCGAGGCGTCCAAGCAGGCACTGCGCCGGGCCGGGCTCACCATCGACGACATCGACCTGGTCGAGATCAACGAGGCCTTCGCCGCCCAGGTGATCCCGAGCTACCGGGACCTCGGCATCGACATCGACAAGCTGAACGTCAACGGCGGCGCCATCGCGGTCGGCCACCCCTTCGGCATGACGGGCGCCCGCATCACCGGCACGCTGATCAACTCCCTCCAGTTCCACGACAAGCAGTTCGGTCTGGAGACGATGTGCGTCGGCGGCGGCCAGGGCATGGCGATGGTCATCGAGCGCCTCAGCTGACCGCGAAGGCCCCCGATTCGCTGACGCAGAGTTGGCGTTCCTGACGCTCCGCTTCTGCACCGTTCCGTGACCCAATCTCCCCCAGGATGTGACCTATCTCCTGGGGGAGACACATATGCGCAGCTCACAGCGGTCCATAGGGGTACACAGGGTCCAAAGACCTGCCCGTTTCGTGACGTTATGCACTGACAGCTGGATCGTGCAGGCTTCAAGCTGATGTAGGAAGTCGGGGGTCGACTTGAAACCGGGAGTACGTCAGTGAGCGCCATGCCTCTTGCCTTGCTGCTCTCCACGGCCGCTGCCACGGCCGTGGGCGCAGCCGCCCTGCACGCGGTGCGCGGCCTGCGCAAGCAACTCGCCGAGATCACCGCCCTGCGCACCGAGCTGGCCGACAGCCGGGCCGCCGCGGGCCGCCCGCACCCCACGGTGCCGGCCGCCCGCACCGCCGTGGACGCCGACGAGATACGCGCGGCGGTGGCCGAGGCGCTCGCCGAGGAGCGGGAGCGGGAGCTGGCCGAGGCCCGTGCCTTCTGGGCCGCCCAGGAGGCCCGTGAGGGCTCGGACGCGCCCTCCCTGCTGCACGGCCTGCCCGGCATCCCGGACGGAATCGCCGACGAGCTGTTCCTGCCGCGCCAGGCCGACTTCGCGGGCCTGGAGGCGGACAGCCTGGAGCCGGTGACCGAGCCCTTCGCCGATCCGTTCGCCGACGATTTCGCGTCGGATTCCCCGGAGCTGGCCGCGGCCCGCCGCCGCCACCCCTCGCACCCGGACTTCGTGCCGGTGCAGACGCCCGCCTCCGAGATCTACGGCGACCACGAGCGCACGGTGGCCTGCCTCGAGGAGCTGGCCGGCGCGCGCACCGCGCTGGCCGACGTCCGCCCCGGCCCGCTGGGCACCCTGGACGTGTACGTCTTCACCGACGGCACGACCCTGTGCATGACGCCGGGCCACCGCGAGACCGCGGAGCTGCTCGCCGAGGCCCTGCGCGCCGGGCACGCCCCGGTGCTGCTCGGCGGCTCCGGGATCTCGGGCGCGTACGCCCTGACCTTCGAGTGCGGCACCGAGAACGTCTACATCCTCGCCGACCGCGTCATCGCCTCCGTCTGACCCGCCCGGGCGGGCCCGGCGGCTACACCGCGGCCCGCTTCTGCGCCTGGGCCACCAGTTCGAGGGCGCGCGCCAGCTCCTCGGGGTCCGTCAGCACAAGGGCCAGATCCCGCCCCGCGACGGTGATCTGGTCGGCGGCGGCGAACATCCCCGCGTCCGGCATCTCGCGCGGTGGCGCGTCCGGCTCCTCGATGGCTTGCGCGCGCGCCGCCAACTCCCTGGCCAGCGCCAGCGCTTCGGTCGCGGCGCCGCGCTGCAGGCGGCTCTGCGGCGCGGCCCGCAGGCGGTCGGCGAAATGGTCCACTGCGGCCGTCAAAGGCGTCGTATCGAGCACCCCGCGACCTTATGCGGCTTTCCGGCACTGTTGCCAACGCCCGGACGCTCAGGCACGGTGACGGGAAGGACGGACCACATCGCGACGCGTCCGGAGGCGCCGATGTCCCAAGTCTTCTCCGAGGAGACCCACCGCAACCTGCTCGCCCGAATCCCCCAGTGCACCGGTCGTGAAGTCGCCGACTGGCTGCGCGCCGTGGACGAAGGACCCTCCCTCTTCCGCTTCGAGGAGAAAGTCAGCTGGCTGCGCGCCGAGCACAACCTCGCGTACGGCCACGCGAAGGCGATCATCCACGAGTACGACCTGAGGCGGGCCGCCCGCAAGTTCCTCTGACCCCCTACCTCCCTCCCGACCCGCACGCGAAGGGCCCGCGGACCGGAATCGGTCCGCGGGCCCTTCGGCTGTCGGTTCAGCCGCTGAGCGGCTCGCGTCAGTCGTTCCCCTGCAGGATCGCGATCAGACGCAGGAACTCGAGGTAGATCCACACGAGCGTCATCGTCAGGCCGAACGCCGCGAGCCAGGCCTCTTCCTTCGGCGCGCCGTAGGCGATGCCGTCCTCGACCTGCTTGAAGTCCAGGGCGAGGAAGCAGGCGCCGAGCAGAATGCCGACGATGCCGAAGACGATGCCGAGGCCGCCGCTGCGGAAGCCGAGGCCGTCACCGCCGCCGAAGACCATGAACAGGAGGTTCACGGCCGTCAGCAGCAGGAAGCCCATCGCCGCGGCCATCACGAAGCCGTAGAAGCGACGGTTGACGCGGATCCAGCCCGCCTTGTACGCCACCAGGACGCCGACGAAGACCGCCATCGTGCCCAGCACGGCCTGCATGGCCGCGCCGTCCGCGATGCGGTTGTCGACGACGCTGGAGACGACGCCGAGGAAGACGCCCTCCAGCGCGGCATACGTCATGATCAGCGCGGGCGAGGCCTTGCGCTTGAAGGACTGCACCAGGCCGAGCACCATCGCCACCAGGCCGGCGCCGATCGCGATGCCGTACGACTTGCCGATGCTGGCGTCGTCGACCGGCAGCAGCGCCCAGGCGAGCGCCGCCGTGACCAGCAGCGTGCCGAGGGTGGTGGCGGTGCGCATGACGACGTCGTCCATCGTCATGCGGCCGGTGCTTACGGGCGCCTGGGGCGCGCCGTGCTGCACGTCCTGCTGGGCGTACGGATTGGTGGCGTAGGGGTTGCCCTGCGCGTACGGATTGCCCTGGGTCTGGGTCGCTGCTGCGGGTCCCCCGGCCTGCGGCTGCCCGCCGAAGCCGGCGTAGCCGCTGTCGCGGCTGAACCCCCGTCGCGAGAAGACCGGGTTGCTGCTCCTCATCTCACTCCTCCATGGCCACCGTGCGTGGCTTTGCCCTCAAGAGTAATGCGTAGGCAAAAGGATGGTCCTAGTGCTTGGGGAGGATCTTTCCCTCCCTGTGACCGAGAACGCGCGACACGACCCCTACTGTTCCCGGATCGGAACCCTTCCCCCACCCGGGTGGCACGCCCGCTCTCCCTCCGGAATCAGGCGCAGCCGGTCACCTCCGCCAGGAAGTCGGCGTTGGCCGCGACGTCCCACCCCAGAACGACAGAGTGGTGCGGCAGCTCGGCCAGGCGCTGGGCGACCGCGTGCCGGGCTTCCTCGGTACCCCCGCCGTCAACGCGCGCGAGGCCGAAGATGTCCGGGTAGCGGTCCTCCGTCCGCCCGCTCATGAAGTCGCCGTCGTCCACTGTCCGGCCGGTTTCCTGCACAGCGGGTGCCGCGCCGGGCTCGATCCGAGGAAAGACCAGAGCCGCGGCCTCTCCTTCGGTCGCCAGAGGCACGCCGAACCAGGTGAGGAATTGGTCAGGGAACACCTGGACCTTCATCTCCTTGCCGCCCTCCCGCAGCGGCTCGGCGCGGCCGGCGAGGAGTGCTTCCGTGACCCGCCTGTCCTGCGTCGGGTGCAGTGCCTCACCGGCTTCCAGGCGTTCACGGGCGATCTCGTCCCAGCCGAGTGCGTGGAGGAGGCCGAGGCCGAGCGCGGCGGCCGAAGGCCACGGCAGGACGTCCACACCTCCACCGTCGTTGGGCCGGACGAACACGCGGTCGTTGGCCAGCAGGCCGCCCCCGTGGCGAGCGGCGAGGGCCAAGGCGGTCGTGGTCTTGCCGGCCCCCTTGCCGCCGAAGGTCAAGACGGTACGGCCGTCCTTGACGACCGCGGACGCGTGCAGCACGGCCCAGCCGTCGCGCAGCAGGAGCCCGCGCATCACCTCCCGGGCCAGGCGCGCCGCCACCGTGGCCACCGGCTCGGTGCCACGACCGAGGATCAGCAGGCTTCCGACCTCCGGTTCGGACCGGTAGGCGAGCGCCTGCTCCGGGGACACGGCCCGGATCAGGCGCGCCGTGATGTCCTCGGTGAGGAGGGTCTGCGCCTTCGCGTAGACGACGCTGCGGTGCGGCGCCTGTGTCACCGCCAGCGCCTCGTCCGCGTACCGGCCCGGGTCCACCTCGGCGATGACCAACGGTCCCGCGCAGACGTCCTGTGGGGAGACCTTGCCGGCCTTCCACCACGGGCCGAAGTACCGGGCCGACCAGTCGGTGACGGCTTGCTCGGCGGAGACGACGGTCACGGCAGCGCCGGCGCTCTCCAGGCGTACGGCGTGGGAGTCCATGAACTGTTCCTCCTGGGCTGAAGCGGTTGTGAGGGGATACGCACGGCCTGGTAGGCGGCGCGGAGCTTGGCGCGGGCGGCCTCCAACTGCCCTGCTTCGGCACTGTCCAGCGGAGGCACTGACGGTAGGGGCAAGCCACGGATGAAGCGCACCGGGATGCCGAGCCACACATCTCTGTGCGGGACGGACAGCTCACACGTGCCGTCTTGGAGGCCGAGGGCCAGGCGCAGTGCGGATACGACTGCACCGGCGGGGCCGCAACGGGTCCGGCCGATCCCGGCGCTGATCCGGCCGGGCCGGACGATCAACTCGTCGCGAACCCAGCGAAGGGGGACGGCGGCGGGGTGCCCGTAGACGGTGGTCGTGGACGCGCAGACGACGGCGCTGTCCCCGTGCTCTCCGATGACGTGACCGGAGACCGCGGCAGTGGGGACATCCAGCAGCGAGCCCAGCCGGCCACTCCCTGAGCGCCGCACGGGCGGTCCAGGAAGCCGGTCGGGGCTGAGGGTGGAGGTGCCCGGAGCCGGACTCGAACCGGCACGCCCCCGAGGGGCAGCGAGGTTTAAGCTCGCCGTGTCTGCATTCCACCATCCGGGCAGGCCAAGGGCCCCGCAACAAGGATTCGACCCTATCGGGAGGCGTCCCCCGTACAGCGGAAGGTCGGCACGATGTTGTCTTATTTTATTGACGTCTGAGGGAGCATCAGCCCCCGGTACGGTCCATTGGTACATGCCGGAGGCCTTTCCACGGCTCCGGGCGGTCTCATGGCCCTCTGCGCGGAATGACGGAATTTAGCCTCCCGGCAGTTCCCGGCCCGCCTCCCGGATCCGGTCCGGCGTCCGGCTCCTCTCAGGGGCGGCCCTCATCCTGAGGTATGACTTCGCCTCCCGGGGTCCGACCGGAGAGGGCCCCAGGAACCGGAACAGCGGCTGACTCCAGGACGGCGTGCGGCCGGGACGATGGAGTACGTCCCCACTCGTCGTACCGACAGGAGCACCGTCCCGTGACCACCACCCCCTTCGCCGCCCGTGCCACCACCGTGGCCGCGCGTGCCACGGATCTCTCCAAGGTGTACGGACAGGGTGAGACCCAGGTGGTCGCCCTGGACCGCGTCTCCGTCGACTTCGGGCGGGGCGAGTTCACCGCGATCATGGGCCCCTCCGGCTCCGGCAAGTCGACGCTGATGCACTGCGTCGCGGGCCTGGACAGCTTCAGCTCGGGGTCGGTCCGCCTCGGCGAGACGGAGCTGTCCACGCTCAAGGACAAGCAGCTCACCAAGCTCCGCCGGGACAAGATCGGCTTCATCTTCCAGGCGTTCAACCTGCTGCCCACCCTGACGGCCCTGGAGAACATCACGCTCCCCATGGACATCGCGGGCCGCAAGCCCGACAAGCAGTGGCTGGAGCAGGTCATCGACATGGTCGGGCTCTCCGGCCGGCTCAGCCACCGGCCGACGGAGCTGTCCGGCGGCCAGCAGCAGCGCGTGGCCGTGGCCCGCGCGCTCGCCTCTCAGCCGGAGATCATCTTCGGTGACGAGCCGACCGGAAACCTCGACTCGCGCTCGGGCGCGGAGGTCCTCGGCTTCCTGCGCAACTCGGTGCGCGACCTCGGCCAGACCGTCGTGATGGTCACGCACGACCCGGTGGCCGCCTCGTACGCGGACCGCGTGATCTTCCTCGCCGACGGGCGGATCGTGGACGAGATGCTCGAGCCCACCGCGGAGGGCGTGCTGGACCGGATGAAGCACTTCGACGCCAAGGGCCGCACCAGCTAGGCGCCCGCTCGCCTCGTTCTTCGCACTGCGGGCCGCATGCGGCTGGCCGCGCAGTTCCCCGCGCCCCCCACCCCTCACCTGGACTCACACCCATGTTCCGTACCGCCCTGCGCAATGTGCTCGCGCACAAGGCCCGGTTGCTGATGACCGTGCTCGCCGTCATGCTCGGCGTCGCCTTCGTCTCCGGCACCCTCGTCTTCACCGACACCTTCGGCTCCGCCTACAAGAACAAGTCGGCCAAGAGCTTCGACCACGTCTCCGTCGCCATCACCTCCGAGAGCGGCTACCCCGGCGGCGAGGAGGGCCGGGGCGCCAAGCAGAAGCCCGAGCTGACCGACGCCCTCCTGAAGAAGGCCGGCACTCTGCCCGGCGCCGACTCGGCGATCGGCACCGTCTCCGGTTTCACCGCCCTCGCCGACAAGGACGGCAAGCTGGTCGGCGGCGAGTGGGGCACCACCGGCTCCAACTACTACCCGGGCAAGGGCGGCAAGGACCCGCGCTACGACTTCACCGAGGGCGCCGCCCCGAAGTCCGCGGGCCAGCTCGCCCTCGACTCCCGCACCGCGAGCCGCACCGGCTACCGGGTGGGCGACACCGTCCGCTACTCGACCGACGGCCCGGTGCGCACCGCGAAGGTCAGCGGCGTCTTCGACACCGACGACGGCAACGTCGTCGCGGGCGGCAGCCTGGTCGTCTTCGACAACCGGACCGCCCTGAAGGCGCTGAACAAGAACCAGTACGACGAGATCGACGTCAAGGCCGCCGCCGGCACCTCCGAGAGCGCGCTGCAGAGCGCGGTGGAGAAGATCACCCCCAAGGACTCGTCGACGAGGACGGGCGGCGAACTCAAGTCCCAGCAGGACGAGATGATCGAGACGCAGACCAAGTCGATGAGCCAGGTCCTGCTCATCTTCGCGGGCATCGCGCTCTTCGTCGGCATCTTCATCATCGCCAACACCTTCACCATGCTGGTCGCCCAGCGCACCAAGGAGCTGGCCCTGATGCGGGCCGTCGGCGCCTCGCGCCGCCAGGTGACGCGCTCCGTGCTGATCGAGGCCTTCCTGGTCGGTCTCGTCGCCGCCGTGACCGGCTTCGCGCTCGGCATCGGCGTGGCCGTGGGCCTGGAGTCCCTGATGAACTCCGCCGGCGCCTCGCTGCCCGACGGACCGCTCGTCATCGGCCCGACCACGATCCTCGCGGCCCTGCTGATCGGCGTGGTCGTGACGATGCTGGCCGCCTGGCTGCCGGGCCGCCGCGCCGCCCGCATCCCCCCGGTCGCCGCGATGAACAGCGTCCACGCCACCCCGACCGTGCGCGGCCTGGTGGTCCGCAACACCATCGGCGCGCTCGTCGTCGCCCTCGGCGCGGTGATGCTGTTCGTGAAGGACAACTACGTGAAGTCGGGCGGCGCGGGCGTCATGCTCGTCGGCGTCATCGTCCTCACGCCGCTGCTGTCCCGCCCGTTCATCGCCGCCTCGGCGCCGCTCCTGAAGCCGTTCGGCGTCCCCGGCAAGCTCGCGCGCCTCAACTCCGTGCGCAATCCGCGCCGTACGGCGTCCACGGCCGCGGCCCTGATGATCGGCCTGACCCTCATCACGGCGATGACCGTGGTCGCCACCTCCATGGGCAGCGCCATCAACAAGATGGCCGCCGGCTCCATGAAGGCCGACTACAGCGTCTCCATGGCGAACTTCCGGCCGCTGACCCCCGAGGTCCGCGAGAAGCTCGACAAGATCCCGGAGGTCGAGGCGACGACCCCGCTGCGCGAGGCGTACGGCGAGGCCGACGAGAGCTACACCTCCGTCTACGGCGTCGACCCCAAGACCTTCGCGGGCCTGGTCGGCCTGGACGTCACCGGCGGTTCGATGGACGGCCTGAAGTCCGGTGAAGCGCTCATCGACGACGAACTGGCCAAGGACCGGGGCCTGAAGGCGGGCGACACCTTCCCGCTGAAGTTCGACGACGACGGCAAGACCGTGAAGATCAAGGTCGCCGGGGTGTACGAGCACAACGAGATGCTCAGCGGCGTCTTCGCCCCCACCTCCGTGGTCGACCCGCACCTGACCAAGGTCGTCGACAAGCAGGTGCTCGTGAAGATGAAGGGCGGCGCCTCCGACAAGGCCGAGGACGCCATCGTCAAGGCCCTCGGCGAGAACCCCGCGATCACCGTCCAGGACAAGGCCGCGATCAGCAACGCCGTGGCGGGCGCCATCAACATGTTGCTGAACATGCTCTACGGCCTGCTGGCCATGGCCGTCCTCATCGCGGTGCTCGGCGTCATCAACACCCTCGCGATGTCGGTCTTCGAGCGCAAGCACGAGATCGGCATGCTGCGGGCGATCGGCCTCGACCGCGCGAAGGTCAAGCAGATGGTGCGCCTGGAGGCGGTCATCATCTCCCTGTTCGGCGCGGTGCTCGGCATCGGGCTCGGCCTGTTCATGGGCTGGGTCGCGGGCGGCACCATCTCCCGCAGCGTCTCCACGTACACCATGGAGATCCCGCTCGGCCGGATCGTGGTCTTCCTCGGGATCGCGGCCCTGGTCGGTGTCCTCGCGGCGATGTGGCCGGCCCGCAGCGCGGCGAAGCTGAACCCGCTGATGGCCATCAAGGCCGAATGAGCCGGTAGCGGTACGGGAGAAGGGGCCCCGGACGGCATCAGGATCGCCGTCCGGGGCCCCTTCGCGTACCGGGCGGCTACGCGCGCCACTCCCGGGTCCGCAGCGGCAGCCCCGAGGCGCCGCCCTCGGGGGTCCTCACCGCGAGGACCTGGTTGACGCCGATGCGGTTGTGCTCGAAGGCGAGCGCGGAGGCGGCCATGTAGAGCCGCCAGACGCGGGCGCGGCCGGGCGAGGTGAGGCGCTGGGCCCGCGACCAGTGCGCCTCCAGGTTGGCGACCCAGCGGCGCAGGGTCAGCGCGTAGTGCTCGCGGATGGCCTCCACGTCACGCACCTCGAACCCGGCCCGCTCCAGGAGCGCGACGGTCTGCCCGACCGGCGCCAGCTCCCCGTCCGGGAAGACGTAGGCGTCGATGAACTCGTCCACGGAGTACGCCGATTCGTCGCCCTGCGGGCGGCGCGCGATCTGGTGGTTGAGCAGCCGTCCGCCGGGTGCCAACAAGGCGTGCAGGGTGCGGGCGTACTCCAGGTAGCGCGCGGAGCCGACGTGTTCGGCCATGCCGATGGAGGAGATCGCGTCGTACGGGCCGTCGCGCACGTCCCGGTAGTCCTGGACGCGGATCTCGATCCGGTCGGTCAGGCCCTCCTCGGCGATGCGCTTCCTGGCGTAGGCGGCCTGCTCCTGGGAGAGGGTGACGCCGACGACGTCCACGCCGTGCTCGCGGGCGGCGTGGATCGCCAGGGAGCCCCAGCCGCAGCCGACGTCGAGCAGGCGCGTGCCGGGCGCGAGGGCGAGCTTTTGGCAGACCAGCTCCAGCTTGTCGCGCTGGGCCTCCTCCAGGGTGGCTCCGGGCGAGGCCCAGTAGGCGCAGGAGTAGACCATCGAGGGGCCGAGCACCAGCTCGTAGAAGTCGTTGCCCACGTCGTAGTGGTGGCTGATGGCCCGCCGGTCGCTGCCCTTGGTGTGCAGGTGGAGGCGGCCGTGCCGGCGCATCTCCTCCGGCGGCGGGGCGGGCGGCAGGAAGGGCGCGCTCAGGGCGATCAGCGAGCGGACGGCGGCCCGGAACCGGGGTTCGCGCAGCGCCTGGCGCAGGTTCGGCGCGTCATCGTCCCGCTCCCACACGAAGGCGGCCAACCGGTCCAGCGCCTCGTAGAGGTCCCCGTCGACGTCCAGGTCACCGGCCACCCAGGCGCGGGCCAGGCCCAGTTCCCCGGGCTTCCACAGGAGGTGGCGCAGGGCGCGCCGGTCGCGTACGACGAGGGTGGGGGCGCCCGGCGGCCCGGCCTCCGAGCCGTCCCAGGCCCTGACGCGCACCGGCAGCTCGGCTCCCATGAGCTGCTCGGCGAGTCTCTTCAGCCGCAGTGCGGCGTTTCGCATGGCGCACACCTCCGTGAGGAAGACCGCTGGACGGTCCGACACCACGTAAACACCACGGGCGCCCCGCGCAGTCCCACCGGACGCCGAAAGGGGCCGCCCGCACCACGGATGGCGGACGGCCCCCTTCGGGGTGGATCAGTGACGCGTGGTCACCCGGTGACGCGAGGTCAGGAGGCCTTGGCCTTCTCCTCGGCCTTGACCGCCGGGGCGGGCTCGGCCGCGACCTGCGGCTTCGGGGCCGGCTTGGCGGCCTCGTAGAACTCCTCGCGAGGCGCTTCCAGAGCACCGAGGGAGACGACCTCGCGCTTGAGGAACATGGCGAGCGTCCAGTCCGCGAAGACGCGGATCTTGCGGTTGAACGTCGGCATGGCCAGGCCGTGGTAGCCGCGGTGCATGTACCAGGCGAGACGGCCCTTGAGCTTGATCTTCATCTTGCCCATGACGATCATCGCGACGCCCTTGTGCAGGCCGAGACCGGCGACCGCACCCTTGTTGGCGTGGCTGTACTCCTTCTGCGGGAAGCCCCGCATGCCGGAGATCACGTTGTCGCCGAGGACCTTCGCCTGGCGCAGCGCGTGCTGGGCGTTCGGCGGGCACCAGGCGTTCTCGTTGCCGGCCTTGCGGGCGGCCATGTCCGGCACCTGGGCGTTGTCGCCCGCGGCCCAGATGTAGTCCGTGCCCTGCACCTGGAGCGTCGTCTGGGTGTCCACGTGGCCGCGGGGGCCGAGGGGCAGGCCGAAGCGGGCCAGCGCCGGGTTCGGCTTGACGCCGGCGGTCCACACGATGGTGTTGGAGTCGACCTCGAGGCCGTTGTTCAGGACCACGTGGCCGTCCACGCAGGAGTCCATGCCGGTCTTGAGGTAGACCTCGACGCCGCGGCCTTCCAGGTGCTCCTTGCCGTACTGGCCGAGCTTGGGACCGACCTCGGGGAGGATCTTGTCCGCGACGTCGACGAGCACGAAGCGCATGTCCTCGCGCTTGACGCTCTTGTAGTACTTGGCCGCGTCGCGGGCCATGTCCTCGACCTCGCCGATGGTCTCCGCACCCGCGAAGCCACCGCCCACGAAGACGAAGGTCAGCGCCTTGCGGCGGACGTCCTCGTCGGTCGTGGAGTCGGCCTTGTCGAGCTGCTCGAGGACGTGGTTGCGCAGGCCGATGGCCTCCTCGATGCCCTTCATGCCGATGCCCTGCTCGGCGAGGCCGGGGATCGGGAAGGTGCGGGAGACCGCGCCCATCGCGATGACGAGGTAGTCGAAGGGCAGCTCGTACGCCTCGCCCACGAGGGGGGCGATCGTGGCGACCTTGCGGTCCTGGTCGATGGTGGTGACCCGACCGGTGAGAACCTCGGCCTTGGGCAGCACGCGTCGCAGCGGGACGACGACGTGCCGCGGCGAGATGCTGCCGGCGGCGGCTTCGGGGAGGAAGGGCTGGTAGGTCATGTACGACCGGGGGTCGACGACCGTGACGGTCGCCTCTCCGTAGCGCATCTTCTTGAGGATGCGCCGAGCTGCGTACAGGCCTACGTACCCACCGCCTACTACGAGGATCCTGGGACGCTCCGTGGTGCTCATGCCATCGAGTATCCACCTGCCGGGCGGGGGTCGCTCGTGCGCCCCTTCACAAGCATGGGGAGGGGCTCTGCTACACTTCGCCGCCCACGTGACCGAGGTCATGCCGGATCAGGGGAACCACAGTGCCACGCGAGTCGTTGTCCACCCCTTGTGAGCTGCCGCTCTGAGTCGGCAGCGGCGGTGGACCACCGCCCCGCCCACCCCACGGGCCCCGTACCGAAAGCGCCGCGCCGCCTCCCGCCGGAACCCCTGAATGACCTTTTCGGGGCCCTGATGCCCCCGAACCTCGCCCGCCAGGGCCGAAATCCTTGTGAAGAACTTCACGAACTTTCCCGACGGACTGTCACGGCGAGGACCCCGCACCACTCTTCAGCGCCGCCGAGCCCCCGGCATGGCGCCATAAATCGATATCCATGGCGCCACCCGTGTGCCATGATGGCACCACTGCGGCGTGCCTCGCTGTCCTCCCAGGTCAGAGGCGTGCCTTTCGCGAAGTGAGCCGGCGAACGCGTCGGCGAACGAGTCGGCAAAGGGGTCGGGCATGGAGAGAACAGGGAGCCGCGGGCAGGCCGCCTCCGGTGCTGTCACCGCCTTCGCCCGCTTCGTGCTCTGCGGCGGCGGGGTGGGGCTCGCGGCCGGCTTCGCCGTGGCGGGCCTCGCGTCCTGGCTCCCCTGGGCGCTGGCCAACGCGGTGGTCACCGCGGCCGCCACACCGCTGGCCACCGAGCTGCACGCCCGGTTCACCTTCGGCGCGGGCCGCCGGGCGACCTGGCGCCAGCACGCGCAGTCGGCCGGCTCCGCGGCGGCCGCGTACGCGCTCACGTGCGCGGCGATGCTCGCCCTTCGGGAGCTGGTCGCCGCGCCCGGGGCGCTGCTCGAACAGGGCGTCTACCTCGGGGCCTCCGCCCTCGCCGGTGTCGCGCGGTTCGCCGTGCTGCGCCTGGTGGTCTTCGCCCGCGCGCGTCAGCCCCGCAGGCGCTCCGCCTCGACCTCCGCCGCCACCTTGTGGGCGATCCCGTCGAGGATGTCGTGCTCGCTCACGACGACCTCGCGGGCGCCGGTCCGGTCCATGATCGTCAGCAGGACGAGGGCGCCCGCCGCGATGACGTCGACGCGGCCCGGGTGCATCACCGGGATCGCGGCGCGCTCGGCGTGCGTGGCGCCCATCAGGCGCTCCGCGATGGCGGCCACCTGCTCGTAGGAGATCCGGGAGTGGTGGATCGCCCGCGAGTCGTAGGTGTCCAGGCCCAGCGCGATCGCGGCGACGGTGGTCACCGAGCCCGCGAGGCCGACCAGCGTGCGGGCCCGCTTGAGCGGGACCGCCTGCTCGGCGAGGTCCAGGGCGGCCTCGACGTCCGCCCTGACCGCGGCGAACCGCTCCGGCGAGGGCGGGTCGGCGACCGCGCCGTCGCGCACGAGATGACGCTCGGTCATGCGGACACAGCCGACGTCCACCGAGCGGGCCGCCTCGACCGAGTCCGTGCCGACGACGAACTCGGTGGAGCCGCCGCCGATGTCCACGACCAGGTAGGGCCCGGCCAGGTCGTCGCGGCCGGCCAGCTCCCGGGTGGCGCCGGTGAAGGAGAACTCCGCCTCCTGCGCGCCGGTGATGACCTCCGGCTCGACGCCGAGGATGTCCAGGACGCCCCGGACGAACTCCTCGCGGTTGTCCGCGTCGCGGGAGGCGGAGGTGGCGACGAAGCGGACCCGCTCCACGCCGCCGTGCGCCTCGATCGCCTCGGCGTACTCGCGGCAGGCCGCGAAGGTGCGCTCAAGGGCCTCGGGGGCCAGCCGCCCGGTGCGGTCCACGTCCTGGCCGAGGCGCACGATCGTCATGCGCCGGTCCAGGTCGCGCAGTTCGCCGGTGACCGGGTCGGCGTCCGCCACCAGGAGGCGGATGGAGTTCGTGCCGCAGTCGACGGCGGCGACGCGGGTCACGCCTCGTCCTCGGGCGCGCAGGGCGTGACGCAGGGGCCCTTGGCCCACCACTCGGGCAGCATCGCGATGGCCTCGTCGCCCAGCGGGTTCACGCCGGGCCCCGCCGCCAGGGAGTGGCCGACCAGGACGTGCAGGCACTTCACGCGGTCCGGCATGCCGCCCGCGCTCGGGAAGCCCTCCAGGACCTCGATGGCGTCCCGGCGGGCGAGGTAGTCCTCGTGGGCCGCGCGGTAGGCGGCGGCCAGCTCCGGGTCGCTCTGGAGCCGCTCCGACATCTCCTTCATCACGCCGTTGGCCTCAAGGGTGCCGATCGCGGACGCGGCCCGCGGGCACGTGAGGTAGTACGTGGTCGGGAACGGCGTCCCGTCCGGCAGGCGCGGCGCCGTCTCGACGACGTCGGGCTGACCGCAGGGGCAGCGGTGGGCGATGGCCCGCAGGCCGCGGGGCGGGCGGCCGAGCTGCTGCTTGAACGCCTCTACGTCGGCGTCGGTGGGCTCGGTGCGGTCGGTGGAGGGCGGGGGCGTGTGCATGCCTGTCTTTCGATCGGTTCTCTACGGGGGCCGTGCTGGGGTCAGTCGGGGCGGTCGGCCTTGTCGACGCCGTCCCAGACGTTCGAGTACCAGGGGCGCGAGGCCGCCCCCTGGTCCGCGCGCCGGCTCTTGGCCGCCGCCGGGTCGATCACCGTGAACCCGGTCTCGCCCGGTCGCACGTAGTGCAGGCGGTCCCGGATGCGCTGCTCGGCGTACGCGTCGTCCTGCCAGCGGGCCTTCTCGTCGCGCAGCTTCTCGACGTCCTCGCGCTGCTCGGCCTTCTGCCGGCGCAGGTCGTCGATCTCGGCGCGCTGCGAGACGTACTGCCGCATCGGGTAGGCGAGCGCCACGACCAGGGAGCAGAGCACCAGCGCGAGCAGGGCCGCGCGGCCGGTGAGCCGGGAGCGCCGGGCCTGGCGCTTGGTCTGGGACCGGTAGACGCGCTCGGCGGTCTGCTCGCCGAGCAGCCGCAGGCGGGTAGCGGTGGAGAACCGGTCCTTGGTCCCGGCCTTGGCCATGTTCCGCCTCCCCAGAGCAGCGCGGCGCGCAAACGTACGTACGTCCCCGCACACGGTACGGGACCGGGTGCGGGGACGTAGGTAACCACGGGCTCACGCGGCTGGGCGCGCGGGAGGCCCGGCTGCGTGCTACTGAGCGGCGCGGAACCGCGGGAACGCGCTGCGGCCGGCGTAGACCGCGGCGTCGTCGAGGATCTCCTCGATGCGCAGGAGCTGGTTGTACTTGGCGACGCGCTCGGAGCGGGCCGGGGCACCGGTCTTGATCTGACCGCAGTTGGTGGCGACGGCCAGGTCGGCGATGGTGACGTCCTCGGTCTCGCCGGAGCGGTGGGACATCATGCACTTGAAGCCGTTGCGCTGGGCCATCTCGACGGCGTCCAGGGTCTCGGTCAGCGAGCCGATCTGGTTGACCTTGACGAGCAGGGCGTTGGCCGAGTTCTCCTCGATGCCGCGGGCCAGGCGCTCGGGGTTGGTGACGAACAGGTCGTCGCCGACGAGCTGCACCTTGTCGCCGAGCTTCTCGGTGATGGCGTTCCAGCCGGCCCAGTCGTCCTCGAACAGCGGGTCCTCGATGGAGACGAGCGGGTACGAGGCGACGAGCTCCTCGTAGTACTCGGTCATCTCGGCGGCCGAGCGGGACTTGCCCTCGAACTCGTAGGAGCCGTCCTTGTAGAACTCGGAGGCGGCGACGTCGAGCGCGAGCGCGATCTGCTCGCCGGGGACGTAGCCGGCCTCCTTGATGGCCTCCAGGATGAGGTCGAGGGCGGCGCGGTTGGAGTCGAGGTTCGGGGCGAAGCCGCCCTCGTCGCCGAGGCCGGTGGCCAGGCCCTTGCTCTTCAGGACCTTCTTCAGCGTGTGGTAGACCTCGGTGCCCCAGCGCAGCGCCTCGGAGAACGACTCGGCGCCGATCGGCGCGATCATGAACTCCTGGATGTCGACGTTGGAGTCGGCGTGCGACCCGCCGTTGAGGATGTTCATCATCGGCACGGGCAGCAGGTGCGCGTTCGGGCCGCCGAGGTAGCGGAACAGCGGCAGGTCGCTGGCCTCGGAGGCGGCGTGCGCGACGGCGAGCGAGACGCCGAGGATGGCGTTGGCGCCGAGGGAGCCCTTGTTGTCGGTGGCGTCCAGGTCGAACATGGCCTGGTCGATCAGCCGCTGCTCGGTGGCGTCGTAGCCCACCAGCTCCGGGCCGATCTGCTCGATGACGGCGAGGACGGCCTTCTCCACGCCCTTGCCGTGGTAACGGTTGGGGTCACCGTCACGGAGTTCGATGGCCTCGAAAGCACCGGTGGAGGCACCGGACGGGACGGCGGCACGACCGGTGCTGCCGTCGTCGAGGCCGACCTCGACCTCGACCGTGGGGTTGCCTCGGGAGTCCAGGATTTCCCGGGCTACGACGACGTCGATGGACGGCACGAGCATCTCCTTCTGGGATGTGACGCGTTTACGAGAGCCGCTTCGGCCCTGCGTCTCCTGAGCCTAACCGGCCCGGAGCCTTCGGCCAGCCGACCGCCCGTCCCCTGGGACGGACAGTCGCACAAACAGCCGGGAAACGGGGCGTAAGCCCACGTTTTCTACTCGCTGGTAGCGAACAGGCGGGGCGGGTGTGCCGCGGACATGCCCCCGCCCCGGTGCGTACGGGGGTACGCGCACCGGGGCGGGGAGCCCGTGGGGACGGGGCGGGCGGCCGTGCGTCCGCGGCGGGCACGGCCGCGGGCGGGTCAGCTGAGGTGGAGCTGCTGGCCCGGGAAGATGAAGTCGGCGTTGTCGATGATGTCGCCGTTCAGCTTGTAGATCTTCTGCCAGCCGCCCTTGACGCCGTGCGCCGCGGCGATCTTGGACAGCGTGTCGCCGGTCTTGACCTTGTACTCGCCGTCGCCCTTCTCGACCCGCTGGCCGGTCGGGGTCTCGACGGTCTTGCGCGACTCGGTCTGCGGCGCGGGCTGCGGCTTCGGGGCCTGCTGCGCCCGCTGCTGAGGGGCGGCCTGCTGCTGCGTCTGCTGCGGCTGCGGCTTGGTCTGCTGCTGCGGGGCCTGCTGCTGGGGGGCCTGCTGCTGCGGGGCCTGCTGCTGCGGGGCCTGCTGCGCGCCGCCGCCGTTGTACGCGGCGCCCGAGAGGCCGACGCCGCAGCTCGGCCAGGCACCCTTGCCCTGGCCGGCGAGGACCTTCTCGCCGATCTCGATCTGCTGGGCCTTGGAGGCCTTGTCGGCGGTGGGCGCGTACTTCGTACCGCCGTACGCGGCCCAGGTGGAGGGCGAGAACTGCAGACCGCCCTGGTAGCCGTTGCCGGTGTTGATCGACCAGTTGCCGCCGGACTCGCACTGGGCGACGGCGTCCCACTCCTGGCCGGTGGCGGCGCTGGCCGAACCGGCGGCCATCAGCGGGGCGGCCACGGCGGCACCGGTGACACCGGCGAGCGTGACGACACGGGTGGCCTTGGACGGACGGCGGTGCTTGCCCTTGCTGGAAAACAGCATGAGTTCATCCCCTCACCGACGCCTGCGAGGTGAGCTGTCGGGTTCGGGCCAGTGAAGTTGCCCGGTCGCACCGACTTCGATGCGACTTCACCCCAAGCCGGTCCCGTTCGCGGCGCTCCCTCGCGGAAGCCCCAACGTCCGGACCCGGCACTTACCTTGGGTCCCCCGCTCCTGCCCACGGCGCTCGAAGCGACGACTGTTCCCGTCCGGCCGTTGGCAGGATTCGGCGTACCGACCGGCGGGGCCCACGAGTGGCGGGCGATGACGACCGTAGTCACGCGATCGCCACAATTTCAAAGACGATCAGGTCTTCTGAGACCCATCTCTCACTTGCGCCAATGCGGACATACAGTTGCGAAGCGCCCGGCGGACGCTTCGTCAACTACCGCTACTTTTCGCCCAAATCGAGGCTCTGACCGGGGAGAATGAGGTCCGGGTCGGCTCCGACGGTCTCCTTGTTCTCGGAGTACAGCTCGTGCCAGCCGCCCTTGACGTCCAGGTCGTCCGCGATGACCGAGAGGTTGTCCCCGGAGCGAACCTCGTACGTCCCGTCGGCGACCTTCTGGGTGCGTTCGCCGCCGCGCGAGGCGTGCCGGCCGGTGGGACCGCCGTCCCCGTTCCGCGCGTCGGCCGCGGAGGTCTCGTCCGCGTCGCCGGCGCGGTGGCGGCCGGTGGCGGAGCCCTCGGAGGCGTCGGCAGGGTCAGCCGTGTCGGAGGGATTTTTCGGGCCGCGGGAAGTGCCGTCCTCGGCGCCGGACTTGTCCGCCTCGGACGCCCCGCCCTTGCCGTCCGATGTGTCCGCGGCGTCCGCCCCGTCGTGATTCTTGTCTCGGGAGGCGCGGTCCGCTCCGGGCGTGTCGCCCGCGCGGTCGGAGGGCTTCCGCTTGTCTGACGTGCCGTCGGAGGCGTCGGCGGAACCGGCGGCCTTCCCGGCCGCGGACTCGGCCTCGCCGGCCTTCTCGCCGGTCTTCTCCCGGGCCTTGTCACGGGCCTTCTCGTCCGAACCCTTGCCGCCTGTGCCGCCGGCGCCCGACGCGTCCGAGGGCTCGGGGAGGATCGGGTCGCCCGGGTCCACGTCGGCCGCGGCGCCGCCGTCGGTGAGCCCGGCGATCGGCCCGCAGCTCGGCCAGGCCTTCGGGCCCTTGGCGTCCAGGATGTCCTCCGCCACGGCGATCTGCTGCGACTTGGAGGCCTCGTCGGCGCTCGGCGCGTAGTTCAGGCCGCCGTGCTGCTCCCACGTCTCCTGGGAGAGCTGGAGCCCTCCGTAGTAACCGTTCCCGGGGTCGGCGCTCCACTCGCCGCCGCTCTCGCACTCGGCGAGCTTGTCCCACGTCACCGTCTCGGCGGCGCTCGCGCTCGTGGCCCCGAGGAGCGGGATGGCGATGGCTGATCCGGTGACTCCGGCCGCGACGATGAGGGCCGGGGCCTGGCGGGGGCGTCGGTGACGACCATTGCCGGAGAGCATGCGGTTGCCTTTCGGGAGACTGTGACGACGACTCGGGCACCGAGGTGCCCGAGTCGACGTGAACGTAGCCGCACTCGAACACTTGTCACAAGTCGATGCAGCGGAGATCACGCGAAGATCACAGTCGTGACGTGCCGTCAGCCCCGGCTCGTCCGGCGGCCGTTTCCTGTGCGGGTGTGAACTCCACCGGCAAGGTGCGCAGTCCCCGCATGATCAGGCCGCCACGCCAGCGCAAATCGGCCGGGTCGCCCGCGAGTTGCAGATCGGGAAGACGCCGCAGCAGCGTCGCGAGGGCGGTCTGGCCCTCCAGGCGGGCGAGCGGCGCGCCCAGGCAGTAGTGGATGCCGTGCCCGTACCCCAGGTGCTGGTTGTCGCGCCGGGACAGGTCCAGCGTGTCGGGCCGCTCGAAGCGCGCGGGGTCGCGGTCGGCGGCCGCGAGGACGACCAGGACGGGGTCACCGGCGGCGATGTCCTGCCCGCCGACGGTCAGCGCCTCGGTCGCGAACCGCCAGGTGGCAAGCTCCACGGGGCCGTCGAAGCGCAGCAGTTCCTCCACGCCCGTCTCCAGCAGGGCGCTCTCGCCCCGCGCCAGGGCCGCCTGGAGCCGTGCCCGCTGCTCGGGGTGGGTCAGCAGGGCGTACACGCCGTTGCCGATGAGGTTCACGGTGGTCTCGAAGCCGGCGAAGAGCAGGATGAAGGCCATGGCGGCGGCCTCGTTCTCCGTGAGGTGCTCGCCGTGGTCGGAGGCGCGGATCAGGTCCGAGATGAGGTCGTCGCCGGGGTCGAGCCGCTTGCGGTGGATCAGCTCGGCCAGGTAGCCGCGCATCTTCTTCACCGACCGCGCCACCCCGCCCCGGGGGCCGCCGCCGTGGCGGATCATCATGCCCGCCCAGTCCCGGAAGTCGTCCTGGTCCTCGCGGGGGACGCCGAGGAGGTCGCAGATGGCGTAGATGGGGAGCGGGAATGCGAACTCGTGGATGAGGTCGGCGCCGCCCTTTTCGGCGAAGGCGTCGATGAGGTGGTCCGTCAGCTCCTGGACCCGGGGGGCGAACCCGGCGACGCGGCGCGGGGTGAACGCCTTCGACACGAGACGGCGCAGGCGGGTGTGGTCCGGCGGGTCGATGTTGAGCAGATGCGTCATCAGCTCCGCCTTGCGCTCGCCCGGGATGCCGGTCTTGCCCTTGGCGTGCGCGGGCTCGGCGTGGTGCGCCGGGTTCTTGCTGAGCCGCTGGTCGGCGAGCGCCTGCCGGGCGTCCGCGTAGCGGGTGACCAGCCAGGCCTCGACGCCGCTGGGCAGCGTGGTCCTGTGCACCGGGGAGTTCTCCCGCAGCCAGGCGTAGGCGGGGTAGGGGTCGGTGGCGAACTCCCAGCTGAAGAGTTCTGGCCCCTGGGCCTTGGGCGGTGTCTTTTGTGCTCCGGCGGCGGGGGGGCTGGGGTGGGGGTCTTGCATGCGGTGACCGTACCTGGCGAGTACTGGCCCCTGGGCCTTGGGCGGAACTCTTGGGTGCGGGGCCGCTGGGGCTGGTCGCGCCGTTCCCCGCGCCCCTGGGCGGGGCTGCGCCCGCCTTCCTCGCCTGCGGCGGGCCCTCTTCGTATGTGCGGGTGCGTCTTGGTTGCTCGCGCCGTTCCCCGCGCCCCCCGGCGGGCGGGCTTCACCGCCCCATTTCGCCTGCGGCGGGCCTTTCCGTGCGTGCGGGTGTGCTTTTGGTTGCTCGCGCCGTTCCCCGCGCCCCCAGGAGGCGCGGCTGCGCCCGCCTTCCTCGCCTGCGGCGGGCCCTCTTCGTATGTGCGGGTGCGTCTTGGTTGCTCGCGCCCCCCGGCGGGCGGGCTTCGCCGCCCCATTTCGCCTGCGGCGGGCCTTTCCGTGCGTGCGGGTGTGCTTTTGGTTGCTCGCGCCGTTCCCCGCGCCCCCAGGAGGCGCGGCTGCGCCCGCCTTTCCTCGCCTGCGGCGGGCCTTTCCGTAGGTGCGGGTTCGCTGTGGTTGCTCGCGCCGTTCCCCGCGCCCCCGGGGGGCGGGCTTCGCCCTGCCCCCTTGGGGGTTATGAGGTTGCGGTTTCTGCTGCTCTTACTGCGTCTCGGTAAGCTCGGGTCGTCTTGCGGAGGGCCTCCTCCGGGTCGATTCCTTGTGCTTCGGCGGTCAGGGCCAGGGTCAGGAGTTGGTGGCCCATGTCCTCGCCCGGGGGGAGCGGGACGTTCAGGCCCGCCGTTCGTACGCGTGAGGCCAGTTTCGCGGCCAGGGCCAGGGAGGGCTGGGCCAGGGGGATGCCCTCGGTGAGGGAGGTGCGCTGCTTCTCCTCGGCCTTGGTGCGCAGCCAGTGCGCCTTGACGTCCTCGGGGGTGTCCGCCGCGTCGTCGCCGAAGACGTGCGGGTGGCGGTGGATCAGCTTCTCCACGATGCCCGCCGCCACGTCGTCCACGGAGAACGGCTCCTGCGCGTCGTCCTCGGCGATACGGGCGTGGAAGACCACCTGGAGCAGTACGTCGCCGAGTTCCTCGCGCAGCTCCTCGCGGTCGCCGTCCTCGATCGCCTCGACCAGTTCGTACGCCTCCTCGATCGCGTACTTCGCCAGGCCCTCGTGCGTCTGCCGCGAGGACCACGGGCACTCGTCGCGGATCTGGTCCATGACCTGGACCAGGTCGAGCAGGCGCGCGCCGGGCAGGTCGTAGGAGGCGGGGAGCAGTTCCAGCTCGGGCATCGCGACGCGGCCGGAGCCGGCGAGGCGGGCCAGGCCGTCGGTGAGGGGCCGCTCGCCCTCGGCGGTGGCGACGACCAGGACCGTGCGGCCGCCCGCGCAGGCGGCCACCAGGTCCTCGGCGGTGGGCGAGGCCTGCGTCACGGCCACGCCCGCCTCCCGCAGGTACGGCAGCTGGGGGTGCCCGGCGTCGGCGCAGAGCACCTCGTCGGCCCCGTGCAGCGCCTGCCAGGCGGGCCACGACAGGAGGCCGGGGGCGACGCGGTGGCTGGTGGTCAGCAGGATGACTCGGCCGGCGGCCGCGGCGGTGGTGTCGTTCACCGGACGAACGTAACCCTCGGGCGTCCGGCGGGCACAACCCGGTCGACGGCCGGCCGGCGGCTACGCCTCGCGGTCCCCGGCGGGCGCCCCGGACCCGGTGACCTGGCGCACCCACGGTGTCCTGGCGTCCGCGCGCCTGTTCTTGTCGACGTCCCACGTGCCGTACCGGGGGTTGAGGTCGATGTCGAGCTTCTTGGAGGCCTGGGTCAGGGCCTTCCAGAAGAGGGCCTGACCCTTCGGGGAGTTCATGTCGGCGCCGAGGCTCTTGGCGAGCTTCTGGGCCTCGATCTCCGTGCGGAGGTTGTCGTCGAGGCGGGCGGGGGCGACGCCGTACTGCTGGAGCCACCCCTGCTCCAGGGCCTTCCTGCCGCCCGCCTGCTTCTCCAGGTCCGCCCGCATGGTCTGGATGTCGCGGCGCGTGACCCGGACCCCGGCGTCGGTGGCGGCGCGGTGCAGGACCTTGTCGAGGACCATCGTGTTCAGCGTGTCGCGGGTGAAGCCGCCGGACTTGGCGATGGTCTGCGCGTACTGCGCGTCGTCCGGGGTGGCGGCCCGCTGCGCGTCGCGCACCTCGTTCACCCGGCTCTCCAGCTGCGCGACCGTGATGCGGTGACCGCCGACGACGGCCGCGGCGCCGGGGTGCGCCTCGCTGCCGCAGGCGGTGAGGAGGGGGGTCGCGGCGAGCGCGGCGGTGGCGAGGACGAGCGCGGTGCGGCGGTGCAAGGTGGGCCTCCCGGTGGAGATTGTGCGGCGGTGCACAAAGTCTTGCGGTGATCGATGGTAGGCAGTGACCGTCTTCTCGGCCAGCTATTCGACAGCTATTCGCCCAACGATTTCCCGGGCTCCGAGGCACCCTTCGGCCGCAGTTGTCATCACGCGGCGCCCTGCTCCGTCGGTTCGCGGTCCACTTGGCGCGCCGGGAGGGTCCACACCGCGCCCGACGAGGCCGCGGTCCGGGTCGGTCGTGGTGGTGCGGGCCTCCGGCGGTACGGGCCCCGCGCGGGTGGGGTCAGCCGCGGACGCCGAAGTCGACGCGGTCGGCGAGACCGGCGGCGGCGAAGGCGGTGGCCAGTTCGTCGCGGCCCTCGGTGAAGTGGGCCCAGCTGTCGTAGTGGACGGGGACCACGCGGCCGGCGTCGAGGAGCTTCGCGGCCCGGGCGGCCTGGGCGCTGTCCAGGACGATCACCTCGCCGCCGAAGAGGCCGGGGAAGCGGGGCGCGCCGGCGAAGAGCAGGGCCGTGTCCACCGGGGCGAAGCGCTCGGCGATGTCCTCGACCGCGTCGAGGGAGGCGTTGTCGCCGCTGACGTAGACGGTGGGCAGGCCCTCGCCGGTCAGCACGAAACCGACGACCTCGCCGGCGATCGGCTCGACGTCCTCGCGTGCGCCGGGGCCGTGGATGGCGGGCACGCCGGTCACGGTGACCGTGCCGGGCCCGCCGTCCCGGCGCTCCAGCTCGATCGACTGCCAGTCGGCGAGGCCGGTGGCCCGCGCCCCGAGACGCTCCCCGCCGCCGGGGGTGGTGAGGGTCAGCGGGACGTCGGCGAGCAGGGCCCGGCCGGAGGTGTCGAGGTTGTCGGCGTGCTCGTCGTGCGAGAGCAGGACCACGTCGACGCGGCCGAGGTCGGCCGGGCTGCCGTCGGGCCCCGCCGTCTTGGTCAGCGTGACGGCCGGTGCCGGGTGCTCGCCGGGGCCGTCGAAGGTCGGGTCGGCGAGAAAGCGCAGGCCGCCGTAGTCGAAGAGGGCGGTCGGGCCGCCGAAGACGCGGACGGGGAACGGGGCGCGCTGCGGGGTCGGGGAAGACACGAGAGGATTCCTCACGGATAGATGGCGTGTTAACCGTGAGATGACTGTAGGCACGCCTCACGGATGAACGCAACCCGTACCATGAGAAGCGTGGAAGAAAGCGTGCGGGAAGAAGCCGCCCTCCCGGCGGCACCGGGCGAGGCGGAACACCCCGCCCTGGCCCTGGCCAACAGCGCCGTCGCCCTGCCCGGCGGGCACACGGCCGACCTCCTGGGCAGCCCGGCGCGGGCCGAGCGGTGGCTGGCGCGGCGCGGCCTCGCCCCGGCCGACGCCGGCCTGGCGGACATGTGCGCGTCGCAGCTGCGCTCCCTGCGCGAACAGGTCAGGTCACTCCTGGCCGCCCGCGTCGCCGGCCTGCCCGCCCTGCCTGCCGCCGTCACGGCGATCAACGACGCGATGACGCGCGTCCCCACCGCGTCCTTGCTGCTGTGGGACGAGAGGACCGGCCCCCGCCGGGCCGCCCCCCACCCCACCACCGCGATCGTCGAACACGCCCTGGCCGCCCTCGCCACCGACGCGGCCGACCTGCTCACCGGCCCCGAGGCCGCCCGGCTGACCGCCTGCGCCTCCCCGCCCTGCAACCGCTTCCTGCTCAAGCACGGCCGCCGCCAGTGGTGCTCCACCCGCTGCGGCGACCGCGCCCGCGCCGCCCGCGCCTACGCCCGCCGCACCGCGACGGACTGACGACGCCACGGCTCGGTTCGCGTCACGCCTTAGCCGCGCACCTGTCCGAGCCACTGGAGGGTGCGGCGGATCTCCGCCGGGAAGGGGTGGGCCGGGCCGTGCAGCAGCTCCGCGTCGTGCAGCAGCCGGGCCAGCGTGTCGTGGGCGGCGGCCCGGTCGCCGAGCGCCAGCAGCAGCTGGCCCATGCGGCGGCGGATCTCCAGGGACTGGCGCCGGTCGTCCGTCGCGTACTGGTTCTCGTAGTAGGGGAGCAGCGCGCGGTACTCGGCGAGGGCCGCGGCCGGTTCGCCCAGCTGCTCCAGGCACTGCGCGGCCTCGTAGCGGAACTGGAGCGAGTGCGGGTCGGCGTGGCCCGACTCGGCGGCCCGCTCGTCGGCCAGGCGCCGCAGCTCGGGCAGGGCGCGGCGGTACTGGCCGTCGTCCATGAGCGTGGCGGCGTACTGCTTGCGCAGTGTGCGTACGACGGGTGAGTGCTCGCCGTGTTCGGCGGCCGCGGCCGGCAGGATCGCGCCGAGGATGTCGACGGCCTGGGTGATGTGGCCCTGGCCGAGGAGCCGCTTGACGTCCTCGACGGCCCGGACGACGTCCTGGCGCGGCGGCGCGCCGGGCGGCCGCGGCGGTATGCCGGGGGTGGGCGCGGGCGTCGCGGCACGGTCCGGCCAGGGCGCGTGCGGGCGCAGGAAGGGCCGGGTGGGGTCGAGGGGGCGGCCCGAGGGAGTGCCGCGGGCGGGCAGCAGCGGCACCAGTTCCTCGTAGACCTGCTGGGCGCTGCCGGGCCGGTGCTGGGGGTCCTTGGCGAGCAGCCGCAGGACCAGGGCCTCCAGTGCCTCGGGCACCTCGGGGCGCAGCCGGCGCACGGGCAGCGGCGGCTCGTAGAGGTGGCGGTGCAGCACGCCGAGGGCGGTGGAGCCGGCGAACGGCACCTCACCGCTGAGGAGTTCGTGCATGAGGACGCCGAGCGCGTAGAGGTCGGTGTACGGGCCGACGGCGCCGCCCATCGCCTGCTCGGGCGCCATGTACGCGGGGCTGCCGATCGGTGAGCCGGTGTGGGTGAGGCGGGTGGTGTCGGTGTCCATGACGGAGGCGATGCCGAGGTCCAGGACGCTGATCGTGCCGTCCTGTTTGACCATCACGTTCCGCGGCTTGAGGTCCCGGTGCACGATCGGCACCGCGTGCACGGCGGACAGCACGGCGCACAGCTGCGCGGCGACGGCGACCGTCCACTGCCAGGGGTAGGGGTCGTGTTCGGCGAGGTGGTCGCCGAGGTCCGCGCCGTCGACGTACTGCATGACGAGGAAGAGCGCCCCGTCCTCGGAGGGTTCGCTGCCCGCGTCGTGCACGGTGACGAGGCCGGGGTGGTCGACCTGCGCGGTGACGCGGCACTCGCGCACGAAGCGGCGGCGCAGCTCCTCGGCCTCGGCGCCCGCGACCCGGTCGGGGCGCAGCAGCTTCACGGCGACCCGGCGGTCCAGGCGCTGGTCGTAGGCCGTCCAGACCTGGCCCATGCCGCCCTGGCCGATGAGCGTGGAGAGTTCGTAGCGTCCCGCGACCACGCGGCCGCCGGGCCCTGTCCCCTGCGTCACGGTCAGTGGCCGCCCTGCTGCTTGCGCAGGTAGTCGCTGAGCTCGTCCAGCTCGGCGCGGACCTGGTGGATGCGGACGGGCGCGGGGGGCACGGTCGGGGGCGGGGTGTCCTGGAGGGGCGGTGCCTGCGGGTAGCCGTACGCGGGCTGGGCCAAGGGCGGCGCGTAGCCGGTGAAGGCCGGCTGCCGGAGGCGGCCGAAGTGGCGTATCTCCGCGAAGAGGTAGTAGGCGACGGCGGCCATCAGCGTGCAGAGCAGGACGATCATGCCCGCGTTGCCCGGACCCTGGAACTCGTCCTCGCCGGGGTCCACGCCGATCAGCACGAGCGCGGTGACGTCGAGTGCCGTCGCGAGGGCGAAGACGCCCCAGTCGTGCGCCTTGCGGGTCACGATCGCGAGCCGCAGCAGCGGCGCCCACGCGAGCAGGCCGCAGGTCATGACGGCGAGCACGACGAACATCACGCGCAGCGTCAACTGCGAACCCCCCGCCGGGGGCGGTGGCTGCTGCGGCGCGTAGCCGTGGCCGTGCATGGCTGCTCCTGGTGACTGACCGAAGGACGAACGAACGCGGATCGAGCGTATAGGCCGACTCCGGGAAGCGGTCCCGGGTGGTACCGAACCGTTGCCGTACTGCTCACGCGGACGGGGCGGGCGGGGCCTCACTCCGGTGGCAGCGCGTCCTCCGTCAGGCCGTCGTGCATGCCGCGCACCAGCCGCTCCCCGAGCCGGCCCACCAGGCGCAGCGCGTCCTCGAAGGCGGCCAGTTCGCGGAACCGCTCGCTGTACGCGCGCTGCCCGGCGAGCGGCAGCCGGGGCAGCTGGAGGCGGCGCACGTCGAGCCGGGCGGCGGTGGAGGCGTAGCTGCTGGCGCGGCGGTGGCCCGCGGTGCCGCGCAGGAAGCCCGCGAGGAACCACGGGTCGAGGGCGGCCGGGTCGGGGCGCAGCAGGGTGAGGCCGCGGCCGAGCGCCGCGCCCGCGGTGGCCTCGTCGACGACGAGGGCCGCGGCGCCGCCGCCGAAGACGGGGACCACGACGTCGCCGGGCTCTGTGCGCACGACCGTGTCGTCCGGCGTGCCGTCGAGGGCGGCCCCGGAGGGCGCGCCGCCGGTCAGGACGTCGTGGTCGGTGAGCACGGGCGTGCCGGCGCTTCCCGCGCCGGTGCCGGTGTGCAGGGTGAGGGCTCCCGCGCGGGCCAGTTCGCCGACGGTGGTCACCGGGGGGTGCGGGGTGCCCGCGGGCTCCTTCGGCGCGAGGGGCGGGGTGAGGTCGGCGGCGCGGCGCAGGGCCTCGCCGAGGCTCTCCCGCACGCTCGCCAGCTCCGGGGCGTCGCCGCCGGTGGTGGCGGGCGGCAGCCGGCGGGCGGGGGCCAGGTCGACCTCGTCGTCGAGGAGTTCGAGCACCGGCACCGAGCGGGCGAGGCCGGGCCGCTCCTCGGCGGTGCCGTGCCGGTCGAAGTGGTGCCAGGCGTCGAGCACGGCGTCCCGCACGGCGGACCAGGGCTGTCTGTCGCGGCCGTCGGCGGCGAGGACCCCGGCGGCCTCCACGAGCAGCAGCTCGGGCGCGGGCCGCGTGGCGGGGCCGGGTCTGCGCAGCACCCAGATGTGCAGGGGGAGGTTGTACGGGGGGGCCGCGCCGGCGGGCAGCGCGATGACCGCGCGCAGGGCGCCGCGGCGCAGCAGGTCGGCGCGGATGCGGCGGCCCGAGCGGCGGGAGGCGACGGCGGGCGGCATCAGCAGGACGGCGGTGCCGCCGTCGACGAGGCGGGCCAAGGCGTGCTGGACCCAGGCCAGTTCGGACTCGGCGCGGGCCGGGAAGCCGTACTCCCAGCGGGCGTCGTAGGCCAGTTCGTCGTGGCCCCAGTTGCGGTCGTTGAACGGGGGGTGGCAGAGCACGGCGTCGGCCCTGCGGTCGTCGTAGGCGTCGGCGCGCAGGGTGTCGGCGGCCATGGTGCGCACGCTCGCATCGGAGTGCAGGGCGAGGCGCAGGGCGGTGAGGGCGGCGAGTTCGGGCGCGCTGTCCTGCCCGTACAGGTGCCGGCCGGGGCGCTGGGGCACGGCGCGCAGCAGGGCGCCGGTGCCGCAGGCGGGGTCGAGGACGGTGGGGGCGGGGCCGGCGAGTTCGGCCATGAGGGCGGCGGGGCCCGGGGGCGTGAGGGTGTACTGGCGGGGGTTGGCGTCGGTCTGCCGGCCCAGCAGGAACTCGTAGGTCTGCTGGGCGCCCAGTTCGGCGGCGAGTTCGGCGACGGCGCGCAACAGCGGTGCGGAGGGCAGGAGTTCGGTCGGGCCGGGGACGCGGACCGCCCGTTCGCGGCGGGTCCCCAGGCGCGCGGTGACGACGTCTTCGAGTTCGCCGGGCAGCAGCCGCGCCAGCCGTTCGTCGGACACGGCGGCGAGGGCGAGCCAGGCGGGCGGTCTGTCGCGGATCAGGAGCAGGGCGCAGCCGGTGTGCAGGAGCGCGGTGACGGGCCCGGCGGGGTGTCCGGCGAGTTGCTGCCAGACGCGTTCGCGCAGGGGGACCTGGACGAGCTTGCCCTGGGCGCGCAGCCACCGCTCGACGTCGGCGAGGGCGAAGGAGGGGCTGGTCTCCGTGCCGCCGACGGGTTTGGGGAAGTCCCCGTGCCGACGGCGCCAGTTGCTGACGGCGGCGCGGCCCACCCCGGCCAGCCGGGCGATCCCGGCGGCGGTCACCTCGGTCGCGTCGTCCCGCGGCTTCATCCAGCAGCTCCCCTCGTCGCGCGGGGTCAGTCGCGCGCCGTCGAGCATACCCAGCCGATCACCGGCACGGACGGTTTCACGGCTGTTAACCACTGGCCCCCACGACACCGTGTTGACTCTGTTCACACGAATCTGTTGTGATGTCTCCATCAACCGACTTCCCCGGGGGGAACTCCCATGCGTCACCACCCGCGTCTGCGCCGTACCGCGATCGCCGCCGTCTGCCTCGCCACCGCCGCCACGGCGGGCCTCACGGCCTGCGGCAGCGAGAACGACAAGGCCGACGCCCCGAAGGGCCCCTTCGCCGGGCTGTCCGGCGGCGAGATCGCCGACAAGGCCGTCAAGGCGACCTCGGGCGCCACGTCCCTGCGGATCAAGGGCGACGTCCCGGACGGCGAGGCCGGCCTGATCTCGCTGGACATGGCCATGGACACCAAGGGCAAGTGCGCGGGCACCATGGGCATGAACAAGGAGGGCACGGTCGAACTGATCGTCCCGGGCAAGACCGTGTACATGAAGTACGACGAGAAGTTCCTCCGCGCGCAGAGCAAGGGGGAGCCCAAGGCCGACGTGCAGGCCTCGGTGGACATGCTCGCGGACCACTGGGTGAAGACGAAGGCGACCAGCGACGACGCGAAGGAGATCGCCGCGTTCTGCGACCTCGACGTCGTCCTCGCCGACTTCAAGGACGTCAGCTCCGACGCCCGCAGGGGCGGGACGACCAAGGTCGACGGCACCCCCGCCATCAAGCTCACGGAGACCGACGGCAAGGAGAAGTACACCCTCTACGTCGCCACCGAGGGCAAGCCCTACCTGCTGCGGATCGACACGCACAAGGGCGGCAAGGTCGACACCCTGCAGTTCACCGACTACGACAAGCCGGTGAAGGCGACCCCGCCCACCGGTGACGTCCTCGACCTCGACAAGCTGTAAGGCCCATGCCGTAGGGCCCGCGGCCCGTCACCGGCGGTGTCGCCGTCAGCGGGCGTGGAAGCGGTTCGGGGCCGTCGTCGGGGCCGGACCGGTCGGCAGCTTCTTGTCGGGGCAGGTGGACAGCACCTTCTTCATCGCGTCCCGCTCGGCCGCCGTCACCCACACCCCGTACTTCTTCTTCACCCCGACCTGGCCGGCCACGTACGTGCAGCGGTAGGCCTTGTTCGGCGGCAGCCAGGTCGCCGTGTCGCCGTCGCCCTTGCCGCGGTTGGGGCCCGCGTCGACGGCGAGGAGGTTCAGCGGGTCGTTGGCGAAGGCGATGCGCTTGCTCGGCTCCCAGCGGGCCGCGCCCTTCTGCCAGGCGTCCGACAGCGCCACCAGATGGTCGATGTCGACCTGGCTTCGACCGCGCCGGAACGTCACCTCCCGGCCGGTGTAGGGGTCCGGTGCGAGCTTGCCGGCGGCGACCTGGCAGTCCTTCCCCCGGTACACGACGTCCTTCAGGTCCCGCTTGAGTATGTCGTCCCGGGTCGGGCAGCCGTTGGAGTCCGTGTCGGCCCACGCGCTGCCGAACCGGCTCCGGTCGTACCCGGTCTTCGGCGCCCGGCCCTTGACGGTGAGCGTGTCGACGGCGGCCAGCGCGGAGCCCGCCCCGGCGTCCGGCCCCGCGGCGCCCCCGCCGCCCTCCCCGACGCCGGACCCGCAGCCGGTGAGCAGCGCGGGGACGGCGGCCAGCGCGAGCAGCGCGGAGGTCGTACGGCGGTTCACCGGGCGGCCACCTTCGCGCCGAGGGCGAGTGGGGCGGGGGTGAGGACCTCGGCGTACACGCCCGCGCACATGCCGCGGGCCTCGGCGAGGGTCTTCAGGACGCGTTCGTCGGCGGGCAGTCCGTGCTGGGCCTGGGTGACCATGACGCAGCGCTTGACGCGTGCGTCCACGCGCAGCCGCAGCGGCTCCCCCGAGCCGTCGCCGAGGGTGATCTCGCCGCCCACCCAGCTCTCCTCGATCCAGGGTTCGTCCGTCTCGACCACGATGTTCTTGCGCAACCGCCGTGCGTCGAGGGGGTCGGCGTCCCCGAGCAGGTCGCCGATCGCGCGCAGCGAGGCGGTGCCGACGAGGGAGACCCCGGCGGCGTCCTGGTGGCCGGCCTCGCCCTCGCGCACCAGCTCGACGCCCTCGCCGAAGAGTTCGGGGACCCGGGGGTCGCCGGGGCGCAGCGTCGTGCCGTCCGGGGCCGTGACGACGGGGGCGCCGTCGGCGTCGTACACCGCGCGGTACTTCATGAGGTCCGCGACGCGGCGGAAGCGCCGGCTGTTCTTGCCGCTGCCCAGTTTGCCGTCCGCGAACCGAAGGGCCCACAGCCGGTCGCCGACGACGCCGCGCGCGTCGAGGTCGAGGCGCTCGTGGTCCTCCCCCAGCATCGACTTCACCGGAAAACGGGCCAGACCGACAACCGTGAGCGACACGGCGCTCTCCCTCCCCTGGGCTGACTAACCGGCCCCCACCGTAGCGGCGGGCCCCCCCCGGGGGGGGGGCCCGGGCCCCCCCCCCCCCCCCCCCCCCCCCCCCCCCCACACCCAAAAAAAACAAAAACACCACCCCAAC